>CALCCX010000421.1 GCA_937900165.1 uncultured Acidimicrobiia bacterium
CCTCGCCAGGCACGTCGCACAATCAGACAGACAAGAAACCTCAATTCACTGCAGGCATGCTCCGCCTTTGGGAATCCGGCTGGTATGACCGCTTGAAGGGCCTCCCACGACCTGTTCGCAAGCTGGCGAGAGGCATGCTGACCCGTAGAGGACCCGGCTACGAGCAGCAGCTGAGCGAGTCGAACAGCGAGATCGACTCGACCGTGGTCGACATGATCTGGGCGGATGTCGCAAACCTCCAGAACTGGCTGGGTACCGGAGACCTCTGGCCACTTGGCAACACCCAAGGTGAGCGGCACACCGATTCGGCGCCCTGACTTCGATAAACCCCTACCTCTCCACTGTGCGGGCGCTCCAAAACCGAATCAGGAAGCAAGAATCTCGGCGTAGAGGTCTTCAATCGCTTGAGTCGCCGCCTGAATGCGATAGTTCGCCACCACGTGGGTCCGGGCCGCGCCGCCGAGCCTGGTCCGCTCTTTGGGGTCAGCGGCCAGACGCACGATCTCATGGGCAAGTCCGTCGACGTCTGCGACCGGCACCAACACACCGGTCTCTCCATCGGTAACGATCCCATTCATGGGGGCGACATCAGAAACAACGCATGGCAGTCGGCTCGCCATGGCCTCCAACAGCGACACTCCCAAGCCCTCGAACAACGATGGGAAAGCGAAAATATCCGCGCCAACCATCAGCTCGGAGATGTCCCTGCGTGGTCCAATCAGGTGGGTCCTGCCCGCTCCGACCGACTCGATCAGGTCGATCAGGTCACGGGATTGGGTTCCTGGCGAACCCGCGATTATCAGCTCGGCGTTGACCTGCGCCCTCACCTTGTTCATCGCTTCGATCAGATACCGCTGCCCTTTCTGAGCAACCTGTCTGCCGACATTGAGCACAATCACCGCGTCGGGATCAATGCCGAACTCGTCGACCAACTTGGCTCTCGCGACTTCTGGAGCGATCGCGCCAAGACCGGCCGCGTCCACCCCTCTGGGGATCACCCGGATCTTGGAGCGACTCAGCCCAACCCTCTCAACCCAAGAATCGGCCACCGCCTCGGTGAGGGCGTGATACCTGGCAACCTGGCCCATCGTTGCTCGGTCAACGAGCTGGTGGGCGCTCAGCTTCCATTTGCTCACGTTCGGATTGTCAACCAGCCGAATCGGGTCGTGACTGATGTTGACAAGGGACTCAACCACAGGAATGGACCGCAAACGCCCAACAACGCGGGTGGAAAGGCTGGCGTTGACCACACTGCAATGCATGAGGTCGACATCCATCGACCTGATCACCTCGTCGAGTCGTTTGGTGGTCTTCACCCGGCCAGGGCGTTTTCCTCTGAACAGAAACTGGAGCTCAACCGAAGAAGGAACCAGATCCGTCCGTGTCATCCCATCATTGAAGGCGAGGCAGACGAGTGAGTGTCGAAACCTCGTGTGATCAAAACCTCTGAGGTTTGCGACGAGCTGCTGTTCCGCGCCACCGTTGACGCCCAACGAATCGGTGACGTGAACGATATGGGGCCGACCGACTGCGCTCATGGGCCCTCGTATCCTTTGACCCGCCGACGAATCCGGTCCTCGAGGCGCAGCCCAGTGCGCACCTTGGCGATGAACCATCTAAAACCATCAGACAGTTGGATGGGCACTCTTGGGATGAGGTGGGGCTCGGTGGCAATGTCGAAAGAGGGACCAGACCCGAGGACGGCTGTCTGATACCGGTCACGGACCGGCTTGTCGGCCTGGCTCGCCCAGAAGCCGTATGGGTAACAGAAATGTTTCGGAGAAATCCCCGTTCGTCTTTCTATCAGCTCGTTGGACCTGTCTAGATCACGCTCGATCTCGCCAGATTCGATGTCGCGCAGGTCAGGGTGGCGATGGGTATGAGCGCCCAACGTCATCAGATCGGAGCCCGCCATATCCTCGACCTGCTGCCAGGTTATCGGATCGGCCTTGCCTCCAGGGAACAATGGTTCGCCTGACTCGGTCGGATGGGTTGTCAGATAGAGCGTGAACGGGAGGCCGGCCTGCTCGAGTGTCGGATAGGCCGCCTTGTACATGTCGTCGTACCCATCGTCGAAGGTGAGGACGGCCAACCGATCCGCGTCCGGCTCGGCTCGTCTCCGCCAGGCCTCCTCGAGCGAAACGACGCTCATGTTGGCCACCAACCATTCCATCTGACGATCGAACACGGCTGCCGGCACTTCCATTTCACGGCCAAGCCCGGCCCCGATCTGGTGATATACGAGGAGCCTCGGGCCTGCCAGCCGGCCCATGAGTGGATCTGTGGCGGCAGCCAACGCTTTCACAGATTGCCTGGCCAGCCGATCGAACGACTTGGGGATGCCTGCCATCGTTCAGTTTGGCGGACTGAAGGCCAGCAGCTCTTCTCCGGTCAGAACGTCCTGAACGAGAATGCCCAAGCGCTGGAGCGGCGCGATGTTGGCTCGAATGCCTTCGTCGAGGTGGGGATCCCAACCTTGTGGCTGAGCCTCTGGACCCTTCCACGGATACCACAGCCTTGCGTTGGGTGTGGTTCCCTCATACAGCCAACCAAGGGCGATATCGAAGGTCCGCTGGTCCTTGATTTGTTCCTCGAGCCTCCTGATGTGAGAACTTCGTTTGGATTTGATGGCTGATTTCAGAGTGCGGTTCAGCGTATCCATCTGGCGTCTGAGGATCTCGGAGCGAAGTAGATCAATCCGTTCTCGACTGCATTTTGTCGAGTGCACAAGGGCTTGGAACGTGCCTCTCGGACTCGAGACATGCCAGACCGTCGGCTCGCGACCGGTAGCCGCCAGGTGCCTGGTGAAATAGTGGGCCATAACCCACTTGTTGATGGCGCCGGCGATGCGTTCATTGGTGCGACCGCCAGACTCGATTTCAAAGAACTCAACAAAATCGGCTGCCACCTCGCGCTGCTCTGCATCGTCCAGTTGAGCATAGAGGGCATCGAGAACCCTGGCCCCCAAGGACCTGTGACCTTTGACTCTGACCAGCGGAACGAACCCATACTTGGTCACGTCCTTGATTCCAGGATCGACCCGCTGGACAGAAGACGACCCCGAGTAGCCACGCAATACTGCATCGGTGGTGTGGTCGAGGAGACTGGCCACTTGTTCGGCAACGTCGGTTGACGTACTGGGCGTGATCGACGGAATTATGCGCAGACTCATATCCGGGCTGATGGAGCCGGTGGTGACCGCGAGAGGAGCCTCGATGGTTGGCAGACCATCACTGAGGCCAGGAGTGACGGGGCGAACTGTCTCGCTCTTCCTCGCTTTTTCGCGCTCCAATAACAGGGCCTCCACCAAAACGTCTTCTGGTGCGTCTTCTCGATATCTGGACGATGGTGGCTCGGTATCGGGTCCCACGGAGATGGCACCGGACCCGGCTCGGCCGGGTGCGAGAACCAGGGCGGCACCGAGAACACCCACCCCGAAAGTGGTGAGTTGTGAACGAACCGCTTCAACCGTGGTCACCGAAGCTCGGCCAGGTCGAAGGGCAAGAATGATGTTGTTCATGCGATTGACAAGAGCCTGGGTCGCGGAATCCCTGACATCGCCTCCCGCAATCACGACGACATCGAAAATGGTCTTGACCTCTTCCAACATGATCTGGAGTCGACGACCGGCGAGGGCGTCCGCTGGGTCGGCCAGCCCGCGTCCTACCTGAATCGACGTGAGTCCGGGATGGACTTCGGCCGGCTCGGTTACAGTGCGTTTGACGAATGACCGATACGATTCCTCGTCGTCCATGCGGTAAGAAAGCATGTCGGACAGCGTCGACCCCTCGCCGGAGAACTCCACCAGATCACTGGGTTTGTCGAAATCGGCGTCCACCAGCAACACCCGACCCCCAGAAGTGACCATTGACATCGCGAAGTCGGCGGCGAGTTCGTGCACGTCGGAGCTTGGCGTCGACATCCCAATGAAGGCCAGCGTCGAGCTGGCACCGCTGACGGCGCCTTCGACGGTGACCCGAATGGCCTGCACTGCTCGTTTGCGAGCCGGAGGGCCACCCAACTCGTACCAAGGCTGACCAGGCACGACGGCCGTGCGGCGGGCAGCCACTTCACCGAGAAGTGGCATGGATCGGAGGTCAGACCCCACCCAGACGATCTGACGGTAACGATCTTCGGTAACGACCAATCCAAATGCCACGAGGGCACCGGCGAAAAGACCCAGCACAGCATTCAGGACAGGAGAACTCGTCGAAGACGTCTGGTCCTCGGACTCCAGGGTGCCAAAGGCGCGGACCCCGACCGCCGCCTCGGTCAGTTTCAAGATGTTCGACTCATCGAGCAGCGATGCGTATTCGGCCTCTAGCTGTGCCACCTGCCTCGTCAAGGGGTTGGGGGTGGGTTGCACCTCGGGTTGAAGACCGTCAATTTCGAGGCGCAATGCCCTGGCCGCCTCTTCAAGGACTGCGATCTCTTCCTCTACATCTTCAGCAGTACGGGTCAAATCGACAGTCGTATCTGGGCCGAGCAAACGCTCGGAATAGCGGCTCGACAGGTTTCCTTCGACGGCAGCAAGCTGGTTCTGGAGCAGAGCCACTGTCGCCTCTGAGCCACGGGGCGGTCGGATTCGCATGCTCTCCTGCAGATCCCTCAATTCTGTCTCGATCTCTCCGAGGCGAAAATCGATCTCGGCCACTCGCACATCGACCTGACCCGACTCGGCGTTGAACACCGAAACCGCCTGGTCCAAGAAGAGCCTGCGCATCTCGGTCGCCCGAGTGGAGGCTTCTTCTTCTGTCCGGCGCACCGCGGTGAAGTTGATGGCCTCCTGGTCTTCGGTATCGACCTGGATCTTGTCCCTGGTCGGGTTGAGGTCTGCCTCATTGACCTCGATTGCCAGGTCTAGTGCTCCGATTACTTTGGCCTCGAAATCACGGTCGGTCGATCCTTCGTCCCTATCGACGATCGCCGAGGCGGTCGCACTGAATTCTGGTCGAATCTGGTCGTTTCTGACCGAGGTGAACGCGAACCCGGATACCAGTCCTGCTCCCGCCACTATGGCGAACAACCACCACCGCGCCCGAATCAGCCGAACGAGTCTGTTCAGCTCCACGCAGCAAGGCCCTCTTGTTCGATCGCGCGGATGTCGACGGACTCGACGCCGTTCCAAGTCTGGCAGGCCATGTTGCGCAGAATCCGCTTGATCTCGGCCAAGTCGCCTTCATCCGCGAGCGACCCAAGTGTGTCGACCGCGTCCATCACCGTCACTGGACCAGGATACCCGGGATGGGTGACGCTGACCTTGGGATTGTCGGTGAACTGGAGCGGCTCGTAAGACAGAACCTCTTGCATCTTCTCGCCTGGGCGGGAGCCGATGACCTCAACTTCGATGTCACGGCCAGGGACCATGCCGGACAGGCGGATCATTCGATGTGCAAGGTCACCGATTCTCACAGGTTCACCCATGTCCAGGACGAACACCTCCCCGCCCTCGGCCATCGTCGACGCCTGCAACACGAGCTGAACCGCTTCGTCGACGGTCATGAAGTACCGCGTCATGTCTGGGTTGGTCAGCGTTACCGGCCCACCTTTCTGAATCTGTTTGATGAAGGTCGGGACCACACTTCCTCTGCTCCCGAGCACGTTGCCAAACCGAACACTCGAATACAGACAGCCATCGTTGCGGCTGTTGGCAGATTGCACGAGCATCTCGGCGACCCGCTTGGAGGCTCCCATTACGCTCGAAGGGGCAACCGCCTTGTCGGTCGAGATGAGGATGAACCGCTCAACGCCCGACGTGCGGCCGGCAGCCATCAGATTGGCGGTGCCAACGACATTGGTCTTGACGGCCTCATCGGCGTGGTCCTGAAGGATCGGCACGTGCTTGAGGGCCGCGGCGTGAAAAACAATCTCCGGACGGTGCTCGTCGAACGCTCTCTCGACTCGGCCCGTGTCGCGGATGTCGCACAGAACCTTGGCAGGAGTCTCGCCATCCTCATCGAGCCACATCAGCATCGCCTCGTGCAGCGAAGACTCGTCACGATCAAGGGCCAAAACCGCGGTTGGATTGAAGCCGAGTAGCTGGCGGACGATCTCGGATCCGATCGAACCACCGGCCCCTGTGACCATCACCCTCTTGCCGGCCACCAGATCGGCCACCGGCTGGAGATCGGTCGAAACGGTCGGACGGGGAAGCAGGTCGGTGATCTCGAGGTCCCTGACGTCCGAAGCAGCTGAGGTCCCGCCAAGAACCTCTTCGATGTCTGGCATGATCCTCAGCGCAACATCCACCCAAAGACACTCATCGAGGACCTGACGGGCCAGTCGGCTCCCACCCTCCGCAACGACGATCTGATCAATGCGATGGTGTTCAACGAGGTCGGTTAGCGAACTGAGTGAGCCAACGACGGGGAGTCCTGCAATCCGCTTGACGCCCACTCCCTCATTCAGGGACACGAACCCGACAACGTCGCACGGCGTGGCAGACAGCGGCGCGTACCTGGCGAAGTCCGCCCCGGCGCGCCCGGTCCCGATGACCAACGTCCGATCTGGCCCCAGATCTCCGTATGTTCTGCGGAAAGAAAAGAGCCGTGACCTGAAACGAACGAGACCCATCCCGAACAGAGCGAGAAGGCCACCCCAGACGACGGTGGAAATCGGAACCAGCGGCGAGTCGATGATTGCGCGCCAGGCCAGAACGACCGTGAGGTTGAGGGCGATCGCAAACAGGGATGAGATCGCCACCTGCTTCGCCTCGGCAATCGACGCGTATTCCCAGACGTGCCCATAGGCGCCGAACACCACGTTGACAATGAGGTGAATCGTGATTGCTACCGGCAGGAATGCGAACAGCGAAGCTATGAAACCTGGAGGAACTCCGCTGGCGTCAACGAAACGAAGTTCGAGCGCAGCCAAATAGGCGAGGCTGATCAAAAACGCGTCGATGATCGCGAACGACAAATCTGCTCGAACGTGTGCCGCACCGCGCGAGATGAGATCGGAAGAGCACACGTCTGAACTCCAGTCACACTGATATATCTCGTATGCCGTCTTCTGCTTGAAAAAAAAAAAAAAAAAAAAATAAAAAATAACAGAAAAAGTAAAAAAAACAAAAAAAAAAAGAACA
>CALCCX010000422.1 GCA_937900165.1 uncultured Acidimicrobiia bacterium
GGGGGGGGGGTGCGGGTCACGGGCTGTCTACCAGCACGATCGGGAGGTCGCATTCGCTTCCGAAGCAACAGAGCTGGTCGGCGGCGCCACCTTGGTGTGAGTTCGTGATGATCCACAGACCGGCGCGGAAAACCCCTACCGTGTCGACCCCGTCGCCGTCCCAGTCGCCGACGACCGGGACGTCATCTGGCTGCGCGTATGAGAAGTTGATGTTCGGGGCGCCTGCGTTGTTTGAGTTCCGGAGCCGCCATTCGTTGCCTCGGTTGACTCCTACCGTGTCGATTCCGTCCGCGTTCCAGTCGCCGACCACCGGAAGGTCTCCGGGTTCACCGAAGATGAACTCTGAATCGGCCGGCCCCGTAACCAGGATCGATTTGAGTTTCCAGCGACCGTTTCGGAAGACACCTATTGAATCAGCTCCTGCTCCACTCCAGTCGCCCACCACAGGCACGTCGCCCGCCTCGCCAAATTCGAGCACGATGTCTGGTTCACCTGCCTCATTGGTGTTTTTCAGCATCCAGGTGAGTGGCCCGCCGTATGCGCCGAAGCGGGCTCCCCGAACGATCCCTGGTGTTTTGATGCCGTCGCCATTCCAGTCACCCATCAAGAAGATGTCGCCGTCCTCACCGAAATTGAAATCGAAGTCGGCTGGTCCGCCGCCGGTCCTGCCCAGGAACCAGCGGTTTCCTCTCACGACTCCAGCCCTCGCCAATGTCGGGTTGTCCCCTTGGAGACAAGGGCGGTTGTGGAATCGAGTCACATTGTCCGTGGCGCTGGCGGTGGTGCAGGTCGGTTCCCACTGCCACGGGGGTGAGCATGTGACAACCCTGCATTGGATCGGTCCGACACAGCGGAGCTGGTTGTTGCATTGGCCGTACCGGAATTGGGTGCAGCAGCTCTTGCGGTTGTTGCAACTTCCGTTGGCGCATTCGCAGTCGCAATCGGCGCACGATCGAGAGCAGATCCCAGACGACCCACACCCACAACCGTTGCAGTCGGCATTGCAGTCGACGTAGTACCGCGGCTGGTCGACGCCGTCGACCCGGCAGAAGCCTGATCCGTCGGCCTTCCACCATCCTGCAGCAACGGTGCCGGGTGGACAGCTGTTGTTTCCATTCAGCGTGCAACAAAACTCGGTGTAGCCGTCACAGCAGAGAGCGGTACAGTCGCAGGAGGACCCGCTGCAAGAGCAGACCGTGGCATA
The DNA here is from genome assembly GCA_937900165.1 of uncultured Acidimicrobiia bacterium. Taxonomy (GTDB): domain Bacteria; phylum Actinomycetota; class Acidimicrobiia; order Spongiisociales; family Spongiisociaceae; genus SZUA-232. Next base: position 1,205 of record CALCCX010000422.1, read on the forward strand.
GGCCGTCTGGGGTCGCAGGGCATATCGGAGGGGCGCGACCGCGATGGCCGAACCCACGACGGCGACCCTGGTCAGGAATCCCCGCCTGCTCGTTCTTCGAGCCAGGAACTGGCCGGCCCGGTCGATCAGGTTGTTGCCCATCACGTCCCTCCACCGGCGTTGTCCGCCACCGGCTCAAATTTGATGAGTGCCATTGTTCTCGGCAGTTCGGCCAGGAGGATGTAGGAAAAGAACAAGGTCACCGAGGTGAGGATCAGATAGGGGACTGCCAGGGAGTTGAGTTCGGCGAGCCACGCGGATGGGTTTCCAATCGGGTTGGCAGCCGCCAGGCCGGCTGTGGCGGCGCCTGCGAGGTTGAATACGAAGTGTGCCCAGGTAGGGGGTGTGTCGTCTTTGCCAAAACACCCGCAAGAGCTGATCGGAATGTTGCGGGTCAGGGCGATCGCCACGAAACCGGCGAACCCGACGTATGACGCGGCTAGTCCAAGGGCCGCTGGGCCGCTTCCGGTGACGATCGCAGTCAATCCGATCGCGACCTCTATGAGGCCAAGCAGGCGTACGAACAACGCCGAAGAAGGCAGACCCATGCCTCGCAGGGCACCAGAAGCCGCCTGCGGAGCGATCCCCTTTGCAACTCCGGCGGCCACCAGCAACCCGGCAAACACGAGGAGTGGTCCGACGAACACTGACACGGACGTGGAGGTTAGCGGCAGGCCCGCTGTGATTCGGACATGCCAGGATGAGATTCTCGGTTGGTTGGACGCGAGGATCGAGCCAACCCGAGTGACACCTGCCCAGGGCGGGCGACGATGTGTACCATTGTCCGGCATGACCCAGGGTGAAGATGTCGGGGGCCGGGGTGGCTTCCACGTGCCGCCGCGCGAGACGGATTGGCGCTCTTTTCTCATCCTCTGGTCTGGTCAGACCACCTCCGCCGTCGGGACGATGGCCACCTACTACGGCCTCGGTATTTGGACGTTTCAGGAGACGGGCTCGACCAGCTCACTCAGTCTCATCATCCTGGCCGCCCTGTTCCCCCAACTCGCGGTGCTGCCCTTTGCTGGTGCGTTGATAGACCGCTACGACAGACGCAAGCTGATGTTGATGTCCGATACGGGGGCGGCGGTCGTAACAGGGATCCTGCTGGTCATGTTCGCAAGGGGCGAGCTCACAATCCTGGCGCTTGGGTTCTTCGTCGCGGTCGGATCAATGTTTCAGGGGGTTCAGTCGCCGGCATTCGAGGCAGTCGTAACGACTCTGGTCGGTAGGGATCAGCGGGGTCGGGCGGCGGGCATGGCCCAGATCGGGCGGGCGGTCCCGACAGTGTTGGGTCCGATCATCGCAGGGGCAATGGTTGCGGCCGTAGGCATTGTGGGGGTTTTCTACATTGATCTCTTCACGTTCGTGGTTGCGGTCACCACCCTCTTCAAGGTTCGCATTCCCCAGACATCGCGAACCGCCGAAGGGATGAGAGGTCTCGGCACGATGAGATCAGAGGCGATCGCGACTGTGCGATACCTGCGAACCAAACCCGGACTCATCTACCTGATCATCTACATTTCGTTGGCCAATTTCGCGTTGGCATTCTTCAATGTCTACATTTTCCCGGTGCTCCTGGGCATAGGAGACGAGCGATTGCTGGGTACCGTCGCCGGCCTTGGGGCAGCAGGCATGATTGCAGGGGCGGCCCTGATCACGGTATGGGGCGGACCATCGAGGCGAATGCCCCTCGTTTATTTTGGGCTAGGAGCCATGGGGGCGGGCATGCTGGCATTTGGGCTGGCCCGTCGGCCGGTGACACTGGGTCTGTCCCTTGTGTTGTTGTTCTTTGCCTTGGCGATCGGCAACAGCTCGACTCAGCCGATTTGGCAGAACAAGGTGGAAGAGGACCTGCAGGGGAGGGTGTTTTCGATCCGCAAACTCGCCTCCACCGCGACGATGCCGGTTGCATATCTGGCGGCAGGCCCGATCGTCGACAATTTCCTCAACCGCTTCACCGAGGTCGGCGATTCCGGTGTGCTGGCCATTCTCGTCGGCACCGGGGAGGGAAGAGGAGCGGCAGCCGGGATGGTGCTCATCGGACTCCTCACGATTGCGGCGACCGTCTGGGGTTGGCTGGTGCCTGCCCTGCGTCGCATCGAGACTGATCTGCCGGACGTAGCGTAGATCCGCTTTCCGCCCTCTCCGCTCACGGCGGTCTGCCGCGGAAATGATTGCATGCGATAGATGTGCGGGAATGTGCTCAAGGCGAGGCTCGCGTGGCGCCGATACCACTGAGAGTGAAAATCTGACCTGCGTGTATGGGGATGCCTCTGGGTTGGCCGATTTGGAGGCATTCTTATGCAAACTGCGCGACTCCGCGCCACCGCGGTGCGATCCACCGTCGTTCTATTAGCTGTCCTCTTGGCCAGCTTCAGCATCTTGACCACGTCACGGGCTGCGTTCACCGACACCACAGACAACAATGGCAACAGTTTCGCAGCCGGAACGGTCAGCATTGTCGACGATGACTCAGGCTCGGTGATGTTCAACGTTGGCGGGATGGCCCCGGGAGACATAGTTGTCAACTGCATTCTGGTGACCTACACCGGCAGCCTCGACACCGCGGGCGTTCGGCTGTACACGGCCAACCAGGGCACTACGACCGCGACGAACCTCGCACCTGAACTCAACGTCACGATTGAAGAGGGCACTGGTGCCACTTTCGTCGCCACAGAGTTGGGCGGCGGTGAGGGAGATTGCACCGGTTTCGTTGCCGGCTCCACGGTGGTCCCGTCCACAGCGATGGACACTGTGGCGGCCACCTACTTCGACTTCGCCAGCGGTGTGTCGACGTGGGCACCTCTCGGCGGATCGAGCGATGCCAGGGCATATCGCGTAACCGTTGAGCTCGATGCTGGCGCGACAAACGCCTTCCAGGGCATGGACGCCCAGATCGATTTCGTATGGGAAGCCCAGAGCTAAGCCGCAAGGCCTGACCCCGCAGTTTCGGGAGGAGAAGCGCTGGTGGGTGGATTCGCCCCGATCATTCCGCCCACCAGCCAACACCCAAGATGGATCAGACAATCCCATCCCAACCCGGGCAGGATCGCTCACGAGGCCCGACCCCAACAGGGGGTCGCTGCTCGGAGTTGAATCAGATACCGGTTTATGGCCCTCGGCCGCCGCATCTCGCGGCGGTTCGGCCGCGTCTTGGGCCGGTTCGGATCGAGGACCCGCGCACCGAGGCTGTAGTGGATCTCAGGACCCCAGGCTTGGACGATCTCGAACTTGTTTCGGAGCTGGTGCCAGTCGGATTCGCGGTCGCTGAACTAGGAGGAGATCGGCCGGCGGGACGACGGATCGTCGACCTGTCCGCCTCGATCGACGAATCAGGTTCGGGCTCGGACGAAATATGGGAGCCGTTCGAATTGTCACGTTCTACGAGAGAGTTGCTGGCCGGGGTGCCGTCGCCCTCAGCGGTCGTCGACGAACAGCCGCCTGACTCCTTGGGTGAACCCGGCCGGCCCGAACGCACCCCGTGGCCAGAGATTCGCTTCTACCTTGGATCTGCGGCCCTGTTCTTCTTGGCCTTCATGGTGGCAACGGCCTTTTGGGTGGTGCTGCCTACCCTGGTGCTCGGTTGGGATCCGACTGCGATCACATCCGGATCAATGGAACCAGCGATCCGCGCCGGCGATGTTGTGATTGGCAACCCTGACCTTCCGGACGTACTGGCCATCGGCTCGGTCGTGACCTTTGAAGCAAGTCAAGGCAGGCTCATCACCCATCGGGTCGTTGGAGCGACCCAGGATGGCTCCTACATCACCAGGGGAGATTCGAACTCCGACCCTGATCGACCGCCCGTTGATCGCGAGGACATCCAGACGGTTGGCCGGATCCTGGTCCCTTACGCTGGATACCCGTCTGTGTGGGCCCAATCCGGTTCGTGGTGGGCTGTCGTGCTTCTGGCGATTGTGGGAGCAGGACTCGTTGCTGCCAGCCGGTGGGCCCTCTTGGACCGTTACAACCCGTGGCGGGATATGCGCCCCGTTTTCGATGAGGTCGGCTGATGAAGCGGCTGATCGGTCCCTTGCTCGCAATTGTCTTGAAGATCG
>CALCCX010000423.1 GCA_937900165.1 uncultured Acidimicrobiia bacterium
CCACCGAGATCTACACTCTTTCCCTACACGACGCTCTTCCGATCTTGAAACTGATCCTAATGCTATTTGTCTTGAGGATCCTCTTGGAACCGTGACGAGAGGCGACCTCCGGATGCAACTCCTTGACGTAGCGTGCTCGGTCGCTTCATTGGATAGCGATCGACCTTTAGTGGGCATACTATTGCCTAGGGCGCGGGAGTTCGTGGCATCAGCTCTCGGAGTACTGGCCGCAGGAAGGGCATACGTTGCAATTGACCCCGCACAACCCGCCACCCGTATATCTGCGATCATTCGGGACGCTGACGTGGCGGCCACCATCACTAACGAAGACATGAAGACGCTCCTCCCGCCGGAATGCCCTATCTTGCTCAGTGGTCATCTCCGCGGCGTGTCGGACGCATTAAGTTGCGGCACCTTCAGCGCACCGAGGTATTCTCTGGAGTCACATGATCTCGCATACGTGATGTACACGTCTGGTTCGACCGGAGAGCCCAAAGGCGTCGCCGTTGGGCATCGCAGTCTACAAATCCTCATGAGAACACTTGACCGCGATCTCTCGGAACCTGACCAGGTGTGGATGGCAGCTAGCAGCTTTGCATTTGATTCGTCCATCGTCGAGGTGCTATGGCCTGTCTCGCGTGGACACTATCTGTGTCTCGGCCCCAACGACGCAGTGGGATTGTTGGACTCTCAGATCGCGACTGGGACCTCTCAGGGGCGAAGGATTACGCACATGCAGGGCACTCCCTCCATGGCAAGACTGCTCGCGAGTGATCCCGCCACGCTGTCCGGACTCCAGCAATTGGAAAAGCTGCTGCTGGGCGGAGAGCACTTTCCTCTCGACCTCGTTCCGTTGCTGACAGCCAACGAACACAGCCAACCACGGCTCATCAACGTGTATGGCCCAACTGAGGCGACCGTTTGGGTTTCGCGTTCTGTAGTGACGCCAGACACAACGGGCCCCGTCTCGATAGGTACGCCGATACCTGGAACCGGAGATATCGCCAAATCCTGTGGATGGGGTCGGGGGGTCAGGCGGCGTCCCTTGACTCGTCGGTGTTCCTTTCGACTAGGTTTCCGTCTTTGAATTCGATGCCGGCTCGTACGTGGATAACGAGTTCGGGGCTGTTGACTTTCCGCCACCGGTCCTCGGCGGCGTCGAGGAGCTTGTAGGCCATCACCAGACCACGTCTCCTCGTCCCTGCTCCTTTCGTCACCTTGGTTCGGGCCCTCACGGTCGCGAACGCGGATTCGATCGGGTTTGTGGTGGCGGGCCCGACCAGGGACCCTGGAGAACGGCAGTCGCACCTGGCTTCTCCTACGGACACTCGACCGTGAAGCTTGCCTCGATGATGCGGTCGTCGCTGTTGTTGAAATATGGCCTCGGTCCACTCGTGAATGTCTTGCCGTCGCGTTGCGCCTGGTCGCCACTCGCGTTCTGAGGGAACCACTGCAGGAAGTCAGGCGTGAGGATTTGGGCGCTGATCGGGTTGAACGGGTTGTTCGTGCCGAGCAAGACGCGGTGGCCGGGCTCCGAAACCGTTCCGACATCGATGGCGTCATCGGTGAGCACGCAAACGACACTGTCGATCCGTATCTCTTCGCCGTCGAAGATGAGTGTTCCCCCACCACCGGCGCCCGGGATTGCGCCGAAGGCTTCGTCGGAGCCAGGCCCATCGTCCGGGAGTCCACGGCCATTCCCGCCCCCGCAGGCCGACAGCACAACGAATGCTACGACAAAAGGCGCGACACGAAGTCTGATGTCTCCCATCTTCGTCATCTGCATACAGCCTCGAAGTCGACCATGAACACATCCTGGCGCACATTGGTGAACACGGCGGTGCCTGTGACACCACTGTCGGAGATGACCCAGCTGTGGTCCACATTGGGAGCGAGTTCCGCCGCTTGCTCGGGGCTCGCCATCCGCAGGTCGAGGCCGAGTGCGTCAGATTCGAACCGAACCTCGGGGTCTCCGTCGTCCAGTCCCTTCGCCTCCGGACAACGCCGCCGCGGAGAGTTTCAACTCGACCCTGGAGTGGGAGCTGTTGTCGCGCCGGCACTTCGCCACCAAAGCCCAAGCCCGCCAAGAGGTCGCCCAATTCATCGACCGGTACAACCAGCGACGCCGCCACTCCGCCTGCGAAATGAAACCACCCGTCGTCTACGAACAGATCCTCGCCGACCGAGCAAAAGGAGCCCAACAGGACCAAGCAGCATGAAACCCGGCCACCCAGATCGCCCCAGACGCTCTCGAACCGAACCGACGGCACAAGAGTGCAGGCGAATCAGAGACTACAATCATCAATAAGCAACCCTCCACGATTCCAGGGGAAGCCCAGAACCCCCTTCGGTTGAACGTTCGCATCACGGTGTCCAGCGCGACCGGATCCTCCTCCATCAGAGCGCCGGCGTGAGAGCTGTAGAGGGAGGCCACGGTTCCTGGCCGATCCGCCGCCGCCTCGCTGAGCTGATCCGAAACCAGGTCGGCTCGCCCGAGCCTCACCGCGAGGTGCCATGCTTCTACTGCCCAAAGCAGATGGCCGTCCTCCGCTGCCTGGTCTCCAGCCGCCACGGCGGCGAGTGCCCCGGCGGTGAGGCCATCTTCTTTTGAAATGATGAGGGCTTCGACGTGGTCCACGCGGGATCTGATCCTTGGAGCGGCCCGCATCTCGGGAGACAACGCAGCCATGTGGCGTCGAGCCTCGGCGGCGTTTGCCATCAATGCGGCGGCGTGGGCTGCCCCTACCTGTGCCAGGGGTCTCGACAACCACGAGTCATATCTGTCGAGAAGGACCAGTGCCTGGACCTGTCCTGCATAGCTCCTGGCGACGAAGCCCTCGTAGAGAGACGTGAGTGCGTCGAACATCGTCCAGAAGCCCGGGAGGTAGCCGTGGTCGGTCTCGATGGCGAGCGACAGCCGCGCGTCGACCCTTGTGCGGGCGGCGCCCAATTCGCCGGCCGCCAGCTCTGCCCACCACGTGTGCTGCGTGGAGGATGTCTTCGGTGTTGGCGAACCTGTGTCGATTGCTGTCGACCATCGGCATGGCCGCCTCGAAGCCGGACCTGACCGCACCGGGTCTGAGCCAACTCTTTTCGCACCAGCTCGAGGGCATCCTCCATGCGTCCAGCGTGGTAGAACCACACGTCTGCCACGGAGATGGTGTTCCACGCATACATCGCTGGGTCGTCCACCAGATCCCGTGCCATGACCAGGTGCGCTTCTGCACCTTCCGGATCGCCCAGCTCGGCGAGCGCGGCGGCCAGGCAGCCGTGGCCCATGTAGGACGGGGCCAGGTCCAACGATGCGGTGGCGAACCGCAACGTCAAATCCCACGCCATGCGACGAACGGCGCCAATTGCCGCTGTCTCCAGTTCCTCTGCGTCAGATCGGAAGAGCACACGTCTGAACTCCAGTCACACTGATATATCTCGTATGCCGTCTTCTGCTTGAAAAAAAAAAAAAATGAATCAAAAATTTAATAGTAAAGATAGTCAAGTAAATACAAAGTGACTAACACGTATGCACCCAAGCAACCGTCTCAAGGATCCATCA
>CALCCX010000424.1 GCA_937900165.1 uncultured Acidimicrobiia bacterium
AGATATGTGTCTGATAGGTGGCAGTCAGTGACTATATAGTGTCGTCATGAGGCAATTTTTAAAAATATTTTCATATTTTTGTTTTTTAGTTTTTTTTTTAATGATACGGCGACCACCGAGATCTACACTCTTTCCCTACACGACGCTCTTCCGATCTGCTCCCTCCCGGGTTGGGTCACAACCAAGGTCAAGATCTCGTCCTCACCCAATCCGAAATGGAACCGCGGGTCTTCAGAGGCCAGATAGCTGCTGCCGATCTGGAATTCGCGAAGCAGGGTCGTCCCGTCCGAAAGCTCGACCGACACCATCGTTCCAGGCAGTGCACCTGGGATTGTGACCACCAGCCAATTGCCTGATGTGCCCTCGTTGCGCAAAAGGGCGGGAGGACCGGCAATGTTGTTGACCGCGATATCCATATCGCCGTCATTGTCGAAATCGGCCACCGCACTTCCCCTGGCAAGCATCGGGCCAACGTCGGTGAAACCCGACTGGTCGGTCCAATCCAAGAATTGGCCCGGCCGACCGTCGGCGGTCTGATTCGCATAGAGGCGCGCCAGTTCAGGGTCTGACCCTAGATCGGTGACTGGTACTCGCCCCCGGACGACGAGCAGATCCAGGTCCGTATCGAGATCGAAATCGACCCACGCCGTACCCCAACCTGTCGTGTTGTTGCCGAGGCCGGCCAATCCGATCCCATAGGTTTCGTACCCAAATCGCAGCGAACCCGTGCCTTCGGTTTCGTTGCGGTAGAGAGCGTCGAGTTCGGCCTCCCAGTTGCTCACGAACAGGTCCAGCCGCCCATCTGCGTCATAGTCGCCACCGGCGACCCCCATCCCGGAACCCGAATCACCGGTGCCGGCCTCCTCGGTGATCTCGCTGAACCGCACCGAGCCATCCGAGTCGTTGCGATAAAGGCGATTTGGTTCTCCGTCGTTGGCGACATACAGATCGAGATCCCCATCGAAGTCCAGATCGGTGAACAACGCTCCCAGCGTGCGAGAGGATCGATCGAGGCCCACTCCGGTCGCCTCAACGAACTTCAAGCCCTGGCCGGTATTGAGAAACAGACGGTTGGCGAGGCCCACGAAATCTTGGGGGAAGGCACCAGAAGGCCTCTCGATCTTGCGCTCCAAATCGATGTATGTGCCAACAAACAGATCGAGGTCGCCGTCCAGATCGACATCAGCCACCGCAGCGGCGGTACTCCATTCATCTCCGGCGGCTGCACCGGCGGCATCTGCCAAGAGCTCAAACGTCCCGTTGCCCCGGTTGCGCAGTAGTTGATTTGGTCCATCCGCCGTCACGTAGATGTCAACCCATCCGTCGCCATCGAAGTCGGCGGCTACACACCCATTTCCTCGAATGGCCAGGTCGGTGCCGGTTTCGGCGCTCACGTTCGCGAATTCGCCTCCAAGGTTGCGGTACAGCGAGTTGGTCGGAAGACCCCCGTCGTTCTCCCATTGCTCGGCCTCCGACGTCGCGTAACTGTTCACAAAGTACAGGTCGAGCCAGCCATCTGCGTCGTAGTCGACCCAACACAGCCCGCCGCCCATCATCGCCACCGGGTCCTCAACGGGTTCCGAAATAAAGGCACCCTGCCGAAAGTCGATGCCAAGCGGTGCGGCAACGTCGCGGAACGTCCGGTCAACGGGCCCATTCTCGATTGGCCCACCAGCAACGACCTCATCACCCCAGGACAGCCTCAGAACCCTGCCGGAGAACACCTCGCTGATATATACCGATCCGTCCGCTGCGACCAAGACGGCACCCGGAAAGTCGAGACCATCGAGGACTGTCTTGGTAGTTCCGTCCATGACAAGGCTGAGCCGGCCGGTGCCTGGCTGGTAGCCCTCCCCAGTGAAACATGAGGCACCCTCGGTGAATCGTGCGAACTCAAGCAGCCAGATTGCTCCGTCGGATCCCAGCGCGACATCGATCGGCATGCTGAGTCCGTCAACAACCACCCGCTCGCTTCGGTCACCGTCGATCGCGACCAGGCGACCGGCATCTGCGGGGAATGGGCAGCCCCCGGTGAGAGTTACCAGATACTCGTCGCCCAACGCGGTGATTCCGGTGGGAACGGCGTCAATGCGAAGCGAAGGTTGGCGTGGATCGTTCAACTCACCGAATCGGTGGATGAAGCGAACCGTCCCGTCCGAATTCACCGTCGCTACACCGTTCTGCGACGCGTCTGTGACCACCGGTCGACCTTCTGCATCAAAGGTCACATCGAATGCATTGGTGAGCCGAACCTCGTTCAGCGCCGTCATTGTGAAGGTCAACTCTTCTGGTCCAAGCACATCCTGTTTGGCGAGCGGCTCGAATCCGCCGGCGGGGACCTCAAAAGTGAGGAGTCCCTCGGCACCGAAGTTGGACGTGAACGCGGTGGCCCCATTGGGTGAGACACCCACCAGGGGAGTGCCAGACAGATCGCCGGCATCCGTCCCGGACGCCAATCCCGAGACAATCCGTCCTACCCGACCATCGGGCATGATGATGCTGACGCCTGCGCTTGTGTCGTCGCGGCCGGTTCCTTCCTCGGCCACCAGTATCGCGCCTCCGTCGAGTTCGGCGAGGCCGACCGGGTTGATCAGACCTTGGGCGACTACCTCGACCAGCGGCTCCTGAGACAGAGCAACGTTTTCGGGGCCAGTGCTGCACGCCGCGACCACAATCGTGAAGACCAAGACCACCCCGACCCGGCCCCGTCGTCGTGACCCTCGCGCCCTCATTCGCCCGTAGTGCCCAGGAGCATGGCTATGTCCGGCCGGTCGGTGATGAGTCCGTCCACTCCAAGTTCCAACAGGGCCAACATGTCGACCTCTTCGTTCACTGTCCAGACAATCACCTCGAGCCCAGCAGACTGTGCTGAGCGCACGACAGATTCGCTGACCAGCGATTGATTCGGTGACCAGATCGTCGCCCCTCTTGCGACCAAATCATCGAAATCCGGGATCTGGCGGCTCGACAGTGCGACCAAGATCATGTCTGGGTCGACGGATCGCACCGCCCAGAGCGACCGGTGGTCAAAGCTCTGGATGGTGACTCTATCTCCGAGACCTCGTTGTGATATCTCGTTGAGAAGCGTGAGTTCGAACTTACCTGGATTGACACCGTCGAAGTCATCACCGATGGCGGACGGATCCCGAGGATCCCGTTTCGTCTCGATGTTGTATCGCACAATGACCGCGTTGGCCCGTTGCTCATCCGTCTTGTCAGGCGACGCAGCGTACGCATCGACGAATTCAAAGAGATCCTCCAACTCGACGACGCCATAATCATCGCCGGCCAAATCGGTTGCCTTGTTGTCCTGGTCCGGAAACTCATCCACGTCCGGGTTCCGGTCACATCGATACTGGTTGATCTGATCGATCGTCATGTCGGCGACCCTCAAGGCCTGGGGATCTCGGATCCGCGAATCCGGGTCGGATGCGTCTGTGGCGTCTGGGGCCAAGCCACACTTACGCCGATCTATTTCAGGGTCGTGCAACACGACCAGGTGTCCGTCGGCGGTCAGGTGAAGATCGAGCTCCAGTGTCGGAACCAACAGGTCGAGAGCGATCTCGAAGGCGGGAAGAGTGTTTTCCGGCTTGAGGCCCCTCGCGCCTCTGTGGCCCTGGATCTCGACGTCAATCGGAATGGTGCCGCCGGGCCGTGTCGTAACCTCGGTTCCAACCGCCCTCGTTGGTTGAGTCTGATTCGTCTCCTCGGCACCGGTTCCGCACGCAGCGGTCAAGAGCGCGATCGCGCCAAACATGGCCACGTACAGACGAGGGGCTGTCGACGACCGATGATCGCCGACAGCCCGCACGCTGGTCAAGAGACCTCGGAGATCAGCCTCCGAAGAACTCGTTGTAGTCGGACAATGTCTGGTTGGCTTTCCCAGCCGCCTCATCAAGGGCTTCCTGAGGGGTTGATCCTCCGTCGAGGACCGCGCTGTAGGCCTCCACGATGATCCTGCGGATCTCGGGGAACGGTCCGGCGCGACCACCAAGGACCGCGTAGTTCGGCGAACCGTCATCATTGATTGTCTTGGTGGTCGCCAACTGGTTGATCGCCGTCACAAAGTTCGGGTTCTCTTCCCAGAAGCTGGCCAGATCGGCAGGCGGGCTGTCCTGGAGACTTCCCAGAACCGGGAAGTAGCCAGTGCCCGTATGCCACACGACCTGCTGCTCCGCCTGGGTCATGAAGCTCATGAAGTCCCACGCTGCGGCATTGATCGCCTCGTCGCCTGAGTCCATCAGCCACAGCGCTGCACCGCCGATGACCACGCCGTTGCGCTCGCTCGAGTTGGAGTGGGGGATGAAGGCAGTCTGAACCTCGAAGTCGGCGTTGTCCTGGAAACCACGGGCTCCAGACGTCGAATCGAAGATCATGGCCGCCTCACCGGCAAAGAACACCGAGTCGGTGTCGGTCCACGTGCTACCCAGGTTCGGAGCCTGACCATTGGCGATCAGGCCGGTCAGGAAGTCGAAGACCTCGACGCCCTGGCCGGTGTTGAACACCGCCTCTGTTGCCCGGCCGGTCCGACCGTTGTCGTTGTCGAAGTAGAGCCCGCCGCTGTTGGCAAGGATCTGTTCGAAATACCAGCCGACTGTCCCGAATGTTGCACAGAACTGCACACCAGACGCCTGCAACGTCTCACAAGTTGCCAGGAACTCGTCAAACGTCCAATCTTCGGCTGGCGCATCGAGGCCCGCCGATTCGAACATCCCAGCGTTGTAATACACGATCGGAGTACTCGAGTTGAAGGCGAGCGCCACCATCCCGTTTTCGTCCGAGTAGTAATCACGAGGTGCCGCCAAGAAAGCGTCTGCGTCCCCGGGACTCATGTACTGGTAGGCGGGCGCCAGCTTGCCAGTATCGATCATCGTTTGGGCTGCCAGGTCGAAGTTCTGAACGATGTTCGGCTCACCACCGGCATCGAACGACGCGATCAACGCGTTGTAGGTGTCGTCGTACGACCCCTGGAACGTTGCGACGACCTCAACCGCATCCTGGCTGCTGTTATACGCATCGACCAGCTGATCAACCACAGCGCCAAGGTCATCTGCCATCGCGTGCCAGAACTGCACCGTGATTCTCTCGGCGGGTTCTTCGGCCGGCTCCTCGGCAGGAGGCTCGGTTTCAGCCGTCGTTTCGTCGGGCGCTTGGTCCGGTGCCTCTGTTGCTGCGGTTGTGTCGCCCGCGGCGGCATCGTCGCCGTCGCCGGCGCCGCAAGCAGCTGCGACGAGCGCAAACACTGCAAGTAACGCAATCAATCGAGATATTCGTCTCATGTCGTCCTTTCGGTTCTTGGATACATACCCTGGTTCAACCCTTAAGCCCTGACGCCGCAATCCCTTTGACCAACTGCTTCTGCGCCACCAGGAACGCCAACAGCGTCGGGACCATCACGATCGCAGAGCCGGCCATGATGGCACCCCAGTCTGTGGCTCGTTCCTGGTTGATGAGGAAAAATCTGATCCCGATCTGTGCCGTCCGCATGGATTCTTCGTTGGTGATGATCAGTGGCCACAGGAATTGGTTCCAGGCGCCCAAGAACGAGAAGATACCGAAGGCCGCGACTGCACCCTTGCTGAGAGGAACCATGATCCGCCACAGGTAAAACCAGTCACTCGCTCCGTCGATCTTCGCAGCCTCATAGAGGTCGCGGGGAACGGACATGAAGAATTGACGGAACATGAAAACCCCGAAGGCGCTGGCGAGGAACGGCACTGTGAGCCCCTGGTATGTGTTGGCCCAGCCGAGGTTGCTGACCATGATGAAGTTCGGAATAAACGTCAGCTCGAAGGGAATCATCAAGCTGGCGATGAGCAGCCCGAACAGGAAGCCCTTGCCTCGGAATGAGAACATCGCGAACGCGTATGCCGCCAATATCGAGAACACGACCTGGAAGATCGTGATCACTCCGGTCTGAATCGCGCTGTTGATCATGAACCGAAAGAAGGGCGTGGCAGTCCAGGCAGTGCGATAGTTCTCGAATGTCCACTGGTCAGGGAAGAACTGTGGGTTGGCGCGACCGACTATCTCCCGCAGTGGGGTGAAGCTCATCAACACCGCGATGATGATCGGAAGAGAAATCACGAAACCGATGACCAGCAAGATCACTTGCACCGGCCACTCGCGCACCAGCGAACGGCCAGGTTTGGACACTATCTCTCGTTCGCCGACAACGACGGCTCCGTCTACAGACTCTCCCACGACGCTCATCCGTAGTGCACCCGCTTGCCAAGTCCACGGAACTGGACGAACGAAATGACGACGATCAAGATCGCCAGCAAGAATGCCTGAGCGGAAGCGAAACCCCTGAACGACGTCCCTACGAAGGCATCGACAAATACCGAATAGACCAGATTGGTGGTCGCTCGACCCGGGCCACCGTCGGTGAGGATGTTGATTTCACCGAAAGTCTGCAGGCTGATGATCACGTTGACTATCAGCAGAAAAAACAGGGTGGGGGTCAGCAGTGGCAGCGTGATCTTGCGAACCCTTGCAATCACGCCCGCACCGTCTACTTTGGCCGCCTCGTACAGTTGTTCGTCGATCTGCTGCAGGCCGGCCAACGCGATGATCACGTTGAATCCGATCTGCCTCCATACCACCGTGATCGTGACCGCGGTCAGGGCCCAACTACGACTGTTCAACCAGTTGGGACCATCGATGCCTACCAGGCTCAACCAGTAGTTGAAGAAGCCGACGACCGGGTTGTAGAGAAGCCTGAACAGCACTCCGGCAATGGCGCTGCTGATTACAACCGGTACGAAGATGAGGGAGCGGTGGAGCCACGAAAGCCGCCGCATGGGTACCGACAACAGGATGGCAATGCCCACCGCCACACCCACTCCGACAATCGTTCCGGCGGTCATCAGGACCGAGACCCGAATCGTGTCCCAGAATTCCGGGTCTTGCAGCAGCCGGGTGTAGTTACCCAACCCGACCCAGATCTCCTGGTTACCGAAAGGAGCGACCCGGTTCAAACTGAGGCGAGCCGAGGCAATGATCGGGAAATATACGAACAACCCCAACACGGCGAAGGTCGGCAGTATATAAAGGTAAGCCGAAGTATTTTGACGCGACATTCGAGGCTTTCGCACCCGATTCATCGTTCCAGTAGCCAAGCCGCCAGGGCCCCTCCCGTGAAACAGTTCGCGGACGATAGCACGGGGATCTGGAAGCGGAGGATCTGGGGAACAAGCTTGTCGGGTACTGGACGAGACCCGCCCCCGGTGAGCGGTCCGGGCACCGGTTGGCCGGTTTTCTAAGCCTAGATCCACCGCACGGATCGGCTCCCCGCCCGCTTCGGCAGTCATGGTAAAGATTTCTCAGGCCTGACCTGTCTCACAGATGGTGAAAGCCCTGAATTCCAGAATCGGACCGGCCCACCGGCCGACTCGCCTCCCGAAGTCGGTGGATCCAGGCTACGTACCCACGGTCACCGCGATCACTTCGTCACGAGATCGAAGGGCCGCAATGAGGCTATTGAGATCATCCGCACCGATCCCAACAATCTCACAGGTCATCGTCCGCAGGCCGCCGTCCTCGATCATCGAGATGCGGTGGACCTGGGCGCCAATGGCATTGATCGTTTCGAAGAGGGGAGTCAGGGTGCCGTGCCCTCCGTGATAGCGGATCTCGACGGCGTGGACGGAACCGCGACGCATCAGCGGCCGGATGGGAGCGAATCCGATCATCGAGATGAGCGCAACGACTAGTGCAACAACGGCCACCAGGTAGAACCCGAATCCGGCCGCTACGCCAACCGCCGCCGCGAACCAAAGAGTGGCTGCGGTGGTGATTCCGCTCATGGTGAATCCGCTGCGAATCATCCCTCCGGCGCCAATGAACCCGATCCCTGTTACGACTTGGGCAGCGACCCTGGTGACGCCGATCCCTTGGGTGGAAGCCTCTCCAGTCGCGGCCGCTCCCGCAACGGTGAACAATGCCGCTCCGGCGGCAACAAGGGTATGGGTCCGCAGACCAGCAGTCTTGTGCTGAAATTCTCGCTCGGCGCCGAGCGCCGCCCCAAGGGCAGCAGCCAGCACGACCCGAATGATCATTTCCAAGCTTGTAATCGTCATCCACATCTCCAGTGGGGCGAAGGACAGCAGAGCCTATCGCCGACCAGTCCCACAGCCATGCATTGGGCCATGTGGCGTGTTTGGCTGCCTGGCCCGCAGACTCTCAGGCGTCGGCCAGCACCATCTGGGCGCACTTCTCACCGATGACTATCGAAGGATTGTTGGTGTTCGCATTGACGATGGTCGGCATGATCGAGGCGTCAGCGACCCTCAGGCCCTCCACGCCGTGCACCCGGAGACGGTTACTGACCACTGCCTCGGCGTCCGAACCCATCTTGGCCGTGCCCACAGGGTGGTAGATGCCGGTTGCATAGGTGCGGATATGTTCCCGTAGATCGTCGTCACTTTGAACAGCATCGCCAGGTAGATGCTCGGTGCCTCTGAATTCATCAAATACTGCAGAGCGTAGAATCTCCCTCGCCCGCTTCGTGCCTTCGAGCAAGACCTCCATGTCCCGATCATCCTCGAGATAGGCCGGGTCGAGTATCGGCTTGTCAAGGGGGTCGGCAGACCTCAGTGACATACTCCCGATGCTGCGGGTGCCGACCAGCGTCGGGAGTAGCGTGTATCCGTGACCATCCGGATTTCCCGCACCATGAAGGATGAACCAGCCGGGCACAAAGTGGAATTGGAGCTCAGGCGCTGGAGAACCGTCGAAGAGTGTCACAAAGCCGCCGGCCTCTCCGATGTTCGAAGACAGCAGCCCCATTTGCTCTGCTTCGAATTTGGCGGCCGCTTCTTCGGTCGTAGCGCCACTCAAAGAGATCTCATGATCGGTCGTATAGGCGACGGGTGACATGACGTGATCCTGCAGATTCTGACCCACTCCGATCAGGTCCTGCACAACGTCGATACCCAAGCTCTCGAGATGTTGGCGAGGACCTATGCCGGACAGCATCAACACCTGGGGCGAGTTGACGGCCCCACCAGACAGGATCACTTCGTGGCCAGCGTTTACGACATGCTCCTCGCCGTCCTTGCTGTAGACAACACCGGTGCACCGGCCGTTGTCGATGACCAACCTCGTCACCTGGGCTCCAGTGATGGCGGTGCAATTGTCTTGTTCCAGGGCTGCGTGCAAGTACCCGCGGGCCGCACTCCAACGCATGCCGCCCTTTTGACTCACCTGATAGCAGCCAAACCCTTCTTGGCTCTCTCCGTCGATATCGTCTTTCCTCCGTCGTCCTTTTTCTGCGCACGCTCCGGCGATCGTGCGTCTTAACCTGTTCTGGTTGCGTTGGCCTTCCGCATGCCTCGTGCCCACCGTTGTACTT
>CALCCX010000425.1 GCA_937900165.1 uncultured Acidimicrobiia bacterium
AGTGCCGCGGCACCGATGACGAATACGTGGAATACCTCATGATATGAGAACACCCGGGGTGACAGCCGCGGCCACTTGGTGGTGAAGGCGATCATCCCCACCGTATAAAGCAATCCGCTGGCGACCATCAGGGCGATGGCGCCGTCAGACAGGAGATTGACCATCTCGACGATGGGGATCACCGCGAACCAGCCGAGGGTGGTCTGCAGGGTGATCGAGAACCAGGCCTTCACCCTTGGGAGCAGGAACTTCTGGACGATGCCGACCAGGGTGACGGACCAGACAACGATAAGCACCGACCAACGCCAGGCGCCGGTCAGCACGTTGACTGCCAACGGGGTGTAGCTACCGGCCACCAGGAGGAAGATCATCGAGTGATCGAGCCGTTGCATGCGCGTTCTCCAGAGGTCACCCCACTGGATTGAGTGGTACAACGAACTCGTGGTGAACAGCCCTACGAGGCTTGCCCCAAAGATGGCCATGCTGATCGAACGAGGGACGTCCGAGCGGGTCATGACGACCAGAGCAACCGCGCCTATTACAGACGCCAAGGCGGCACTCGCGTCCATGAACCCCCTGACGGGGTTTTGCATTCGGCCGAGTGTCATTCGTTGCATCGTGGTTCCTGGCAGGCGGAGGTGTAACGACCCCTACCTATGAATATCGGCTGGCAGGGGCGCGAGATGAGATTATTACGCATTGCTGGAACAACCTACGACTACCCGGCATCTTGGTCAGGGTCGTTGGCTCGCGATCAGATTGCCCTCCAGAAACGTTGTGGCGTAATATTCGCACGAAATTGCTCCCACATTGTTCTCATAATGCTCGCTATTCACAAATATGAGCATTATTTCTCTGGGAGTACCTTTCTTGAGGGCCCGATCTGACCGAAGCTGGGTGTCCATCGAGGGCAGGATCGAATGAACGGACCTATCGAAGTCGTCTCGGCGCCGAGACCTGGGTCCGACCAGATCCTGACCGAGGATGCGCTCCGTTTCTTGGCCGGCCTCGAAGAGACGTTCGGTGCTCGACGGCTTGATTTGATGGCGGCGAGGACCCTGCGGCAACTTCGAATTGACAATGGAGAAATCCCATCGTTTCTGGCTGAGACATCGCCAATCCGGACTGCTGATTGGAAGGTTTCTACTCCTCCAGACGACCTGGCTGATCGGCGGGTGGAAATCACCGGGCCGGTCGACGCCAAGATGGTGATCAATGCCCTCAACTCTGGGGCCAACGTGTTCATGGCCGACTTCGAAGACTCGGCCTCACCGACTTGGGATGTGATGGTAGGAGGTCAGGTCAACCTGGTTGACGCGGTGCGACACAGATTGGAGCTGACCACCAACGACGAGAAACACTACGAGTTGGGTGCCGACCTGGCGACATTGATGGTGCGTCCCCGAGGCTGGCACCTCACGGAGCGCCACCTCCGGCTGGGTGGCCTACCGCTCTCGGCGAGCCTGGTCGATTTCGGCCTCTTCTTCTTTCACAACGCCGCAGAACTGATCAAGCGCGGGTCCGGTCCGTACTTCTACCTGCCGAAGCTCGAAGGTCATATCGAGGCTCGGCTGTGGAACGACGTATTCATTTACGCCCAAGCCGAGCTGGGGATTCCTCACGGGACCATCAAGGCCACGGTGCTGATCGAGACGGTCCTCGCTGCCTTCGAGATGGACGAGATTCTCTACGAGCTGCGTGATCATTCGGTAGGGCTCAACGCCGGGCGCTGGGACTACATCTTTTCGATCATCAAGAAGTTTCGTTCACACCCGGACGCGGTTCTACCCGATCGGGTTCAGATCACCATGACGGTGCCGTTCATGGCCGCCTACACAGACCTTCTGATCAAGACCTGCCACCGTCGGGGCGCCCACGCCATGGGTGGCATGGCTGCCTTCATCCCCAGTCGACGAGACGCGGACGTCAACCGGGTCGCCATGGCCAAGGTGCGGGACGACAAGGAACGCGAGGTGGCCAACGGGCACGACGGCACCTGGGTCGCTCATCCTGATCTGATCGAGCTTGCTCGAGATGTGTTCACTGCCAAGTTGGGCGAGCGGCCAAATCAGATCGAGCGCCTTCGCGACGACGTGGAGACGAGTGCCGGCGCCCTGCTCGACTTCACAATCGACGATGGTGTCATCACCGAGGCGGGCGTGCGAACCAATGTGGATATAGCCATCCAATACCTCGCCGCCTGGCTGACCGGCAACGGGGCGGTGGCGATCTACAACCTCATGGAAGACGCCGCGACCGCCGAGATTTCTCGGTCCCAGCTCTGGCAGTGGGCGCACCACGGCGTGGTCACCGTCGAAGATCGCAAAGTCGATGAGGCGTTCATTCGAGAGATCGCCTCTGAGGAGTTGAGCCGGCTGAAGGGCGAGCTGGGGCCTGATCGGTTCGAAGACGGCAGGTTCGACGATGCTTGGACCGTCCTCGAACAGCTCGTTTTTGCCCCCGATTTCGAGGATTTCCTGACCATCCCCGCCTATGAATTGATTGACTGACCGACCGAGAGGAACCGAAAGTGCGCACCGAACCAACCAGCCAACGAGTCGAAGCGATCCGGGCCGAATGGTCCAGCGACTCTCGTTGGACCGGGATCACCCGCGACTACACACCAGAAGAGGTCGTCCGCCTCCAGGGGTCGTTCGTGATCGAGAACACGGTGGCGGCAAGAGGGGCGGTGCGACTGTGGGAAATGCTCGCCGTCGAGGACTATGTGAACGCCCTCGGTGCAATGACCGGTGGCCAGGCGGTCCAGATGGTCAAGGCGGGTCTGCGCGCCATCTATCTGTCCGGGTGGCAGGTGGCAGGTGACGCCAACCTGGCCGGCGAGGTCTACCCGGATCAGTCGTTGTACCCCGTCAACAGCGGACCCGAACTCGTCCGCAAGATCAACAATGCGTTGCGCAGGGCCGATCAGATCGAATGGTCCGAGGGCAACGAAGAGGGCGATTGGATGGTTCCGATCGTTGCAGACGCCGAGGCCGGCTTTGGAGGCGCGCTCAACGTCTTCGAGCTGGTCAAGGCCTACATCACCGCGGGGGCGGCGGCAGTGCATCTAGAGGACCAGCTTGCTTCGGAAAAGAAGTGTGGGCACATGGGCGGGAAGGTGCTGGTGCCGACCGCCCAGCACGTGCGCACCCTGTCTGCGGCTCGGCTGGCTGCAGACGTGATGGGCGTTGAGACCTTGATTATCGCTCGGACCGATTCGTTGGCCGCAACCCTGCTGACCAGCGATATCGACGAACGGGATCGCCAGTTCGTAACCGGCGAGCGCACTGCAGAGGGCTTCTTTCACATCCACAACGGGATGGAGTCCGCGGTGGCCAGGGGACTCGCGTACGCGCCTTACGCCGACCTCCTTTGGTGCGAGACGGCCACGCCGGATCTCGGTCAGGCGAAAGAGTTCGCAGGTGCGATCCATGCCGAGTTCCCAAACAAGATGCTGGCCTACAACTGCTCTCCATCATTCAACTGGAAACAGCATCTGAGTGACGACGAGATTGCTGCGTTCCAAAAAGAACTGGCTGCGTTGGGGTACCGCTTCCAATTCATAACCCTGGCTGGGTTCCATGCGCTCAATGCGTCGATGTTCGATCTGGCCAACGGATATGCGAAAGACGGAATGTCTGCATATGTGAAGGTGCAGGAATCCGAATTTGCGATGGAAGACAGCGGCTACACCGCCACCCGTCACCAGCGGGAGGTGGGGGCCGGGTATTTCGACAAGGTGTCCCAGGTGGTGACCGGTGGTCGGTCCTCCACCCTCGCCCTGGAAGGCTCGACGGAGCAAAAGCAGTTCTGATGGAAGCGCCAGTCGGAGCGGTCGGCGGGTCGCCGCCTGGCCAGGCGCACGGTCGGCGCGAGCCCTCTGACAGCCGGCTGGCCAACCAGGCGGCCCGGGTGATCAAGCACCGTTTTGATCGGTTCTGGGACGAGTTCGGCAAACTGACCGGACAGGCCGAGCAACGTTTTGCGTCCGCCAACTGGCCAGGCATGGCGGAGGACAGTGCTCGACGGCTGGCCGAATATGACAGCCAGGTCGATGCGGCCGTCCTCGAGTTGGAACACGACTGCGGAGTCCGGCTTGCCAAGCTGTCTGTCTGGACGGGGATCAAGGCCGTTTTCTCTGGTCTGATCGAGTCGTGCCGCCAGAGCGAACTGGCCGAGACGTTCTTCAATTCGATCGCCAGGCGCGTATTCACCACCCAGGGAGTCGATCAGCAGATCGAGTTCGTTTCGAGCGATTTCCATGTCGCGTTCCGTGACCCCGGCGGCAGCGTCGTCCGGTCCAAGGATTCGGTAGATGGGCCGCTCGATCGGGTGCTCGCCGATGTGCTCGCCGTCTCGTTGCCTGAAGTCCCCTGGACCAACCTGGAAGACGATTGCGCGGTCGCGGCAAAACGCCTTGCCGAACGGGTGGGTGGGGAGGTCACTGCATTCGAATGTGCAACTTCAGTGTTCTACCGAGGCATGGGTGCATACGTGGTCGGCCGGGTGTGGATGGGCGATCGTTCTGATCCCTTCGCTCTCGCGGTGTTGCATGACGATGGGGGCGTCTATATAGACGCGGTGCTCACGACCGAACCTGAGCTGTCCATCCTGTTTTCGTTCGCTCGTTCGTATTTCCATGTCGTCGTGGAGGAACCGGCCGAACTGGTGAGTTTCTTGAGCGAGCTGATGCCTCGCAAACGTATCGCAGAGTTGTACGTGGCGATCGGATTCCACAAGCACGGCAAGACAGAACTCTTCAGGGCGCTGGTCGGCCACCTCGGTTCGACCGACGATCAGTTCGTGATCGCCGAAGGTGCCGAGGGCATGGTGATGAGCGTTTTCGCGTTGCCAGAGTTCGAGGTTGTGTTCAAGGTCATCAAGGACACCTTTCCTCCCCAGAAGCAGATCACTCCATCCGGCGTCAGAGAGCGGTACCACCTCGTGTTCAACCATGACCGGGTCGGCAGGCTGGTCGACGCGCACGAGTTTGAACATCTCGAGTTTCCTCGCGCCCGGTTCAGTAACGAGTTGCTCGAGTTGCTCGATCGACAGTGTGGCCGGGATGTGTCGATCGGCGACGAGACCGTCACATTGCACCGGGTCTATGTCGAGCGACGGGTCACGCCCTTGGACATCTACCTGCGCAGGGAGGCGATGGAGGCTTCGTTGGCGGCGGTGCAGGAGTACGGCCAGGCGATCAAGGACCTGATGGCCGCCGGCATTTTTCCGGGGGACATGCTGCTGAAGAATTTTGGCGTGACTCGGCATGGCCGGGTGGTGTTCTACGACTACGACGAGCTGAAGTTGCTCGAGGGGTGTGTATTCCGTCGCATTCCCGAGGCCCTGCACCCTGACGACGAGATGTCAGACGCCCCCTGGTTCCCGGTCGGTCTCAACGATGTGTTCCCGGAGGAATTCCCCGCCTACCTCGGCCTTCAAGGAGAGCTACGAGAAGCCTTCTTGGACGCTCACCGGGACCTCTTCACACCAGAGCGGTGGCAGGCCAGCCAAGCGGCGCTGGCGGGCGGCACCCGCCTCCCGATCTTTCCCTACCAAACGTCCTCTCGACTGGGAGACCACGCCCCGCGTCGCTAGAGAACTACGGATTCCGCGGGATGGTCACGGGTTCGGGTTGGTGAGACCGAGACCGTAGCTGGCGATCCGGCGGTAGAGGGTGGCCCTCGATATTCCCAGGAGTCCGGCAGCTTCGCGCTTGTTCCCCCCTGTGGTGATTAGTGCATCGATGATTGCGTCAGCCTCCTGCTGTCTCAAGCCGTGTAGGCCATGTCGAGCCGTGCCGGCGGAAAGCCGTTTGGGCAGGTGGTGGATAGCGAGAGATTCATTGCCGCATCTGGCAATCGCGACCCTGAGGGCCTGGTGGAGTTCGACGACATTACCCGGCCAAGGCTGGCGATAGAGGAGTCGGCCGACATCGTCTGGCATGGAATGGTGTCCGTGGCGGGTTAGGAAAGCCATGGCCAGGGCGGAGATGTCGTCTCGGCGGTGCCGAAGCGCCGGAACTTCGATTCTGAAACCACCCAAACGGTCCAGTAGGGACGCGACGCTGGTTTGCTCACTGGTGGATGTCCCGCTGGTGCCAAGGAGTCGAACTGTCGGCGGAGCTTCATCCAAAAGCGCGGTCGTCGCGTCTGCGATGTCGGCCGGCAAACGGTTTGCGTGGCGAATGATGACGCTGCTGTGAGGCTGGAGGGCATCACGAAGGCCGCGGAGCCACGTCCGATGGCCGTCGATCAGTAGGTGTGAACTGTCGATAACTTTGACAATGTCGGCTTCAGCGAGGTTCGCAATGGTCCTTGCAACGGCGAGCCGACCACTTCCCCGTTCGCCGACCACCAGGATCGGCTCGCCGATGTGGGCTGCGATGTAACACTGGCTAACGAGAGCCTGCCACTGTCGGCTTGTGCCGACCAGCCCTGGCAGCCGCGGCCGAGGCGTTTGTTTCGGTCTGGCTGACGGCTGTGGCGGGTTACTGAACTCGACGACGGCGCCGACGACGTCGCCCCCGAGGAGGACAGGTCGGCAACGCAGACGGATCGAGCGGCCGCTCGGAGCAGAAAGCTCTGTGTCGCCTGGCTGATCTTGTCGCAATGCACCCTCCACATGGTCCCATAACTCAGCCTGATCCAGTCCGAGCAGGAGCGGCTGCACAGATGCGGTGGCGATCAGCACAGTCCGGTTCATCGTGGCCACGGCCGCGCTGTTGGTTTTCCGGGCCAGGAGGAACTGTTCGAGCAGAGCTCGCTCTTCGGGGCGTGCCTGGTCGAGAAGTAGCTGGCGGATCTGGCTGGCCATGAGGGTGGCCGTCGGCAGCAATAGGGGGTTGGCGGCGTCGCCTGCTCCGCACACCAGACCGACGGTGCCCTCGATGCGGTTTGTGATTGGGTGCACGATCGGGGCGTTGGCGCAGCTGAACGACTTGTATGCATCGAGGTAGTGCTCTTCGCCGACAACCACAGTTGGTCGTTTCGTCTCCAGCGATGTCCCCACTCCGTTGGTGCCGACCTCGGATTCGGCGAGATTGAACCCCACCTCTATCTGGTTGTCGTCCATCGCGGCGAGAAGTAGCCGCTGTCCTGCACCACGATGTGTGATCGTTCCGTCCCGGTCTGCGAGCACTATCCCGACGGGGTCCTCGCTGACCTGCTCGAGCGTGCGATCCAGCACCGGCGAACTGAGTTGGGCCAGCGCGGTCCCTGAAGGAGCCGCTTCGCCACGATATGGCAGTTCGGGCCTGGACGCGTCTACGCCGTAGAAATCGCTGCGGCGCCATGACTCGATGATGTTCAACGGGGTTGGGGGCGGGATCCGATCACCCTCTTTTGGTTGGCACCAAGTCTAAGACCCTTGTTCCAGTCGTGTCTCATGACTGTCTCAGATTGAGACAGTCCCGGACTGGCATAGAGGTGACGATTACGGCGACGGAGAGCGGGTTTTGACGAAGATCAGGGAGAAAGGTCCATGGCGAG
Organism: uncultured Acidimicrobiia bacterium; assembly: GCA_937900165.1. Taxonomy (GTDB): domain Bacteria; phylum Actinomycetota; class Acidimicrobiia; order Spongiisociales; family Spongiisociaceae; genus SZUA-232. The sequence goes on from CALCCX010000425.1 coordinate 7,491, forward strand.
TAACGCGTTGGTTGGCATCGTCGCCAATCCGGCGTCTGCCCTGGATATCCGCCGTCTGGTTGCCGACGGATCCGCGGTCACGACCAATCACAAGATCAATGTCCTCAGACGCGTGCTGGCCGGTCTGGCGGGCGTTGGCGTCGAACGGGTTCTGTCGATGACCGACTTGGGAGATAGTTCTGGAGGCATCGAGTCCCTGTCGAGGGGGCCGGCCGGAGCCAGATGGCCGAAGCTCGATTTTGTGGAGCATCCCATCACCCAGTCGGCGGTTGACACCACGGCCGCCGTCAAGGCGATGGCGGAAAGCGAAGTCGACGCCATCGTGGTGCTCGGCGGGGACGGCACGAACAAGGTCGTCGCCGCCGAATGTGGTGACATTCCTCTGGCATCGATCTCCACGGGGACGAACAATGCCTTTCCCAGCTCGATCGAGCCCACTGTGGTTGGCATGGCAACCGCGCTCGTCGCCACTGGGCGGGTCAGCCGTGAGGACGCCACGCATCGCTGCAAGGCCATGACTGTGTCCACTGGGGACCACTGCACAAGGGGACTTGTCGATGTCGCCATCATTGACGACGACAAACCGGGATCAGGCGCGGTTTGGGACGCGGCCAACATCGTCGAGCTGTTCCTTTGTTTCGCCGAAACGCAGGCGATTGGTCTCTCCTCGATTGGCGCCCATGTCCAGCCGGTCGGCAGAAATGATCCCTTCGGACTCCACATTCGCATCGGATCTCCGCGTGTGGTCCGGGTGCGAGTACCCCTCGCACCCGGTCTCTTGAGCGACGTCGACATTGCGGAAGTGAACCAGCTCGATGCCGGAGTGGCGGTCAAGTCGATCGCCACTTCAGGGGTCGTGGCCGTCGACGGCGAACGCTCCTTTCGAATTGCCGCCGACGACCCGGCGACGGTAACGCTCAGTCGTGACGGACCCTTCGCGATCGATGTCGCCAAGACCATGGACATTGCGAGTCGCAGCGGCGTTCTGAAAGATTTACCGACAATCAACCCGACCTAGCGACAACGAACACCCAAATGCCGAAGGGAGAAACTCATGAACCAGTTCAACCGACTCGACTCCTACAAGGAAATGGTGCGAATTCGCCAATACGAGTCGAGGATCCTGCAGGAGTATCACGCCGACAAGCAACCGGCTTGGGACATTGGTGCGGGTTTGATTCCCGGTGAGATGCACCTCGCGGCGGGCCAGGAGCCGGCCGCGGTCGGCGTGTGTGCCCATCTGAAAAAGGGTGACGCCATCACCGCCCCACACAGGCCTCACCACTTTGCCCTTGCCCATGGCGTCGACATGAAGGCGATGACCGCCGAGATCTACGGTCGCGACAGCGGACTGTGCCGCGGCAAGGGTGGCCACATGCACTTGTTCGACCCTGAGAACCATTTCTCGTGTTCGGGCATCATCGCCCAGGGCTATCCGGTGGCCTGCGGACAGGCGTTTGCCTTCAAGCGACGTAGTACCGACAACGTGGCGGTCGCAGTGGCCGGCGAGGGTGCGGCCAACCAGGGCGCCTTCCACGAGGCGCTGAACCTGGCGGCTCTGTGGAGCTTGCCGGTGATTTTTGTGATCGAGGACAACGATTGGGCGATCTCGGTGCCCAAATCACATTCGACCGCCACGGCGTCGAACGCTGACCGGGCCGCCGGCTACGGCATTCCTGGGGTGCGTGTCGAGAACAACGACGTCGAGGCAATCTTCGAGGCGGCCGGCGCGGCGGTCGACCGGGCCAGGGCCGGCGAAGGTCCGAGTCTCATCGAAATCCACACGTTGCGGCTCTGGGGGCACTTTGAGGGAGACGCTCAGGCGTACCGCGGCGCTGAGTTGGAGACTGTCGATGAGCGGGACCCAATTCCCAGGTACGCCAAGAGTCTGGTCGACCTTGGTGAGCTGACCGAAGACCAGATCGTCACCATCGCAGCCGCGGCGGACGCCGAGGTCGATGCGGCGATCCAGTTCGCCGTATCCAGTCCCGAACCCAAACCCCAAGACGCGCTGCTGCATGTCTTTGCCTAGTACCAAACCAACCCGACAGGAGAGCGAAAAAATGACCGTCACCGACACCGAAACCGCAGCCCGTCGAATCACAACGGCCAAGGCCATGGCCGAAGGCATCGGCCTCGAGATGCGTCGAGACCCAGACGTGTTCGTCATGGGTGAGGACGTCGGCGCCTATGGAGGCATTTTCGGGTCCACAACAGATCTTTTTGGTGAGTTCGGTGCTGATCGAGTAATCGACACGCCGATATCCGAGACAGGCTTCATCGGAGCTGGCATAGGCGCAGCCGTTGAAGGGATGCGTCCGGTGGTCGAGTTGATGTTCGTCGACTTCTACGGCGTGTGCATGGATCAGATAGACAACAACATGGCGAAGATCCACTACTTCTCTGGCGGCAACGTCAAGGTTCCGATGGTGCTGATGACCGCGGCCGGCGGCGGCTATTCGGATGCTGGCCAGCACAGCCAAACATTGTGGGGCACTTTCGCCCATCTCCCGGGGATGAAGGTTGTTGTTCCGTCGAACCCGTACGACGCGAAGGGATTGATGATCTCGGCGATCCGCGACGACAATCCGGTGTTGTACATATTCCACAAGGGTGTTCTCGGCCTCGGCTGGATGACAAACAATCCGAGGGCAACGGGGCACGTCCCTGAGGATCCGTACACGGTGCCGATCGGCAAGGCTGCGATTGCTCGCGAGGGCACCGACGTGACGGTGGCCACGATCAGCCTGTCGGTGCACCGGGCACTCGATGCAGCCGACGAGTTGGAGAAGGAAGGTATCTCGATTGAGGTGCTCGACCTCCGATCGTTGGTGCCGCTGGATCGTGAGGCGATTCTCGACTCGGTCCGCAAGACTCACCGGCTGCTGGTGGTCGACGAGGATTACCAGAGCTTCGGCATGACTGGTGAAGTGATCACGACGGCAGTAGAGGGCGCATTTGACTATCTCGATGCGCCACCGGCCCGCATTGCTATCCCTGATGTTCCGATCCCCTACTCGCGGGTGCTGGAGCAGTTTGTGCTACCGGATGCGGACAAGATTGTTGCTGGTGTGAAGTCGCTCCTCACGGCCTGAGGCGGTAGCGTGCCCAGCGAGGTGTTGATGCCCGTCATCACCGATTCAGGTGATGACGGGGTCGTCACTGCGTGGTTCGTTGACGAAGGAAGCACGGTCGAGGTCGATCAGCTGATCGCTGAGGTTCAGGTGGAGAAAGTGGCTGAGGACGTCTTTTCGCCTGGCGACGGAGTAGTGCGCGGCCTCGTTGCTTT
>CALCCX010000426.1 GCA_937900165.1 uncultured Acidimicrobiia bacterium
ATATCAGTGTGACTGGAGTTCAGACGTGTGCTCTTCCGATCTAGCACCGGAACTACCACACCCAACAGTTGGCCGCCCAACCACCAACGCTTGGCGAAGCGCCCCCGCATCATATGGTGAGCGCCCGCTCTCGCATTCGCCGTGGAGTGGGAACCCCGGTATTCGACCGCGGCGATTACACCCAGCGCCAAGGCACCGAGCACCATGGTCCACAGAAATGCCTCAACGCCGTCCGGACTGGCTCCGTCAATCTCGACTCTGGATCCTGGCGAATAGAAGGTGCTCCCGAAAATCATCGAGGCACCGCCGCCCGCGGCCATCGCACCAGCCAGCATGTGCCACAAAAGGGTCTTGGTCTGCCAAAGGTCGCGAGCCTCGGCCTGCCCAAATAGAAAGGCGGTGTATCCGGCGCTCGCCAATGCCAGGGGGACCCCGATCCAGATGAACACCGGAATTGCAGAGGTGTTCCCCGTGACCCCGACCAAGAACCACAGACCCAGCAGAAGAGCGTCCAAACCGAGAATCCAGGCGCCCCTCACAAGCCAGGAAGATGGGTTGCCCTTGGTGATCAGATAGTGAAATCGGTCGGGCCGCTTCAAGTCGCCGACCAACAGCACACCAGTGAGAAGAAGAAAGATACCGGCGACCAGGGGGGCCGCCCATCGTGCCCAGGAGGTGGTCAGGTCGCCTCCGATCAGCGACGACACGGCGAGGGCCAGCACGATGCCGGCCGCTATTGCTTTGGTGAGAAAATAGGAAGACACCTTCCAACCCCACGGCGCCGGATGGTCGGTGTTGTAGACGACTCGAGGCGGCTCGCCCTCTGAGTGCTCAATTCCGGGCCCAGCCGACGGAGCGACCCCGCTTGGCTTGGGACTCAGATCGATGGTTAGCCAACTCGGCCCGTCTGCCGCTCCCGTAGACACTGGTTGGGTGTCTCGCCAGATCCCGCTATCGGTGAGTTGGGTAGCGCCGAGTGGGTCGAGGTTGGCCTCGGCACCACCCTTGTACCAGAGATTCGGGCTGGTGCCCTGCTCCAGGGACCGCTGTGACAACTCACCGGTCGCGACAAGGGCCGATATCTTGGTTGTCGGATCGTCGAGATCCCCGGCGATGATCGCCTGTTCAGGACAGACAATGACGCATGCCGGTTCTATCCCAACCTCGACCCGATGTACGCAGTAGTTGCATTTCTGGGCGGTTTGATCGTCAGGGTCTATGTACAGGGCGTCGTATGGGCAGGCCTGCATGCACGACTTGCATCCGATGCAGCGGCTCGTGTCGAAGTCGACAATCCCGTCGGCGCGTTTGAACAGAGCCTTGGTCGGGCAGATCGTCACACAGGGAGCATCGGTGCAATGGTTGCACCGCATCACAGAGAAGTTTCGAGTCGTGTTCGGAAACGCTCCGCTCTCGACGTATTTCACCCAGGTGCGATCGACACCCAGCGGTACGTTGTGCTCGGTTTTACAGGCGACGGTGCACGCATGACACCCGATGCAAATCGTCTGATCGATGACGAATCCGTATCGCAACTTACCCATGCCCTTCGTTCGAGCCCCCAGCGACAATAGTCCGAAAAGTGCGGACCCACCTCGACTCACCGGCGAGCGCACCGACGACTACGGGCACACCGGGGGAGCCCCGTATACTGAGGCCACTGTGAATATCCGGACCGACATCAAGGCAATTCGCACACCAGGGCTCGGCGACGCCACCTACGTGTTGACCCATGAAGGGATCAGCGTTGTCGTAGATCCCCAGCGAGACATCGAGCGATTCGAACAAACCATCGCTGAATCGGGCGGGAGCCTCAGGATGGTGTTGGAAACCCACCTACACAACGACTACGTGTCCGGGGGTCGAGAGCTTGCAGCCAACGCGGCCGCCGAACTGGTAGTACCGGCCGGTGCTGCACCCGCCTACCCGTCCACCCCCGCCTTTCATCTTGAAGATCTCGACGCCGGACCCTTCGCCGTTCGTCCCATTCACACGCCCGGTCACACTCCTGAGCACACCTCATACTTGATCCTCGTAGGCGACACCCCCATTGTTGTATTTTCCGGTGGCTCTTTGCTCGTCGGTGCGGCGGGGCGTCCAGATCTACTCGGATCCGAACGGGCAGACACCCTTGCCCGGCTCCAGTATCAATCCGTTACCCGTCTCTCGGAATTGCCTGACGAGGTAGAACTGATGCCAACCCACGGTGAGGGTTCGTTCTGCTCGGCGTCTGGGGCGGGCCGCTCGACGTCAACAATCGGCGATGAGCGTCGGTCCAACCCTGTGCTCCTCTACCCAGACGTCGACAGCTTCGTCAAGGGCCAGATGGCTGGGCTGCAACCGTTTCCCGCCTACTACCGGTTCATGGGTCCGGCCAACACGTTCGGATACCCGGACCGGCCTGAAAAGCAGCCGCCAACCTTGTCCGTCGACGAGGTCGTCGACTCGGATGCCAATGTCATCGACATCCGACCCAAGCAAGATTATGCGAATGCCCACATCCCCGGTTCGCTGGGACTTGGAATGGGCGACCAAGTAGGCGTATGGGCTGGCTGGTTGCTGCCCCACGACTCCAACATCGTCTTCATCGCCAATCCCGACCAGGACGTAGCAGAGGCCGTCAACCAGCTCGCCCAGATCGGCATGGACCGGGTGCTCGGCGTGCACTACGGACTCGACGATTGGACGAGGGCCGGGCAGCCAACCGACAGTCACCGCACCACAGACGTGCAGGGGTTGGCCTCATTGATCGCTGACGATCCGACGACTCAAATCCTCGACGTGCGGGCTCCGAACGAACATGAGGCGGCCAGCCTCGACGGCTCATCGTGGTCCTATTTGCCGGACCTCGCCAAGGAACTACCGATAGAGCTGACAACCGACCGCCCAGTGTTTGTGGCGTGTGGCAGCGGGTACCGCGCCACAGCTGCTGTGAAGTGGCTAGAAGCGGGTGGCTTCGAGCCAGTGGTTCTGATCGGTGGGGGCATCCCCGACCTGGTTCGGACCCAACCGGCCCGGGTGTGATTGACTGATCGGCCACAATCACGCCGGATGCGGATCTTTGGCTATCAGGCAAAACAGCGTTTCACCCCCAAGGACCTACTTGGCGGTCTGACAGTTGCCTTCATTGTGATCCCCCAAGGCCTCGCCTACGCGGAGATCGCCGGAGTACCGCCGGTGAGAGGGCTCTACGCCGCAGCCTTACCGGCGATCGCGGCTGCGCCGTTCGCCTCCTCCCGATACCTACAGACCGGCCCAACCGCCATGACCGCTCTCCTCTCCTTCGGTGCGGTGACCGCATTGGCCACCCCTGGGACCGACGAATACATCGGACTGTCCCTCCTATTGGCGGTGGTTGTCGGCTTGGCCCGCCTCGGCTTTGGTCTCATCAAGGGAGGCACGGTCACCAACTTCATGTCGCCTCCAGTAATCCTCGGTTTTACGACTGCCGCCGGCGTTTTGATCCTCTTTTCGCAAATCCCGACCGCGTTAGGACTCGCGAATCCACCAGTGGGTCTGGCCGCGAGGCTTCCTGATGCACTGGCCAGGGCGGGCGAATGGAGCGGACCGGCGATCGGCTTGAGTGTGGCGGTGGCCTTGATCGTATGGGGTTCGCGCAAGCTTGGTCCGCTTGTCCCAGGAGTCCTGATCGCAGTGGCGATCGGAGTCCTGATCGGCATGAACACGTCCTACCCTGCACCTCTGGTTGGCGCCATTCCGGAGGGTCTGCCACCAATTTCGTTCAATCTGCCTTGGTCGAGGCTGCTCGACCTGGCGGTCCCCGGGATTGTGATCGCCTTGGTGGGGTTCGCCGAGCCCACTGCCATCGCCAGAACCATGGCGACCCGCGATCGCGAACGATGGCACGCCTCTCGAGAGCTGGTCAGCCAAGGACTCGCCAACCTCGCCAGCGGAGTCAGCGGAGGCTTCCCAGTCGGCGGATCGTTCGCACGCAGTGCCATCTCGAGGATGGCCGGAGCGAGAAGCAGGTGGGCGGGAGCGGTGACCGGATTGTTCGTGCTCGCCTTTATGCCATTCGCCGGGGTACTCGCCAAACTGCCAAAAGCGGTGCTCGCCGCCATCGTGATCATGGCAATCATTTCGCTTTTGGACCTACCAGAGTTGTTGCGACTCTTGAAGGTCTCCTGGGGCCAGTCGTTCGTCGCCTGGACCACGATCGTCGCCACCTTGGTGTTGGCGCCTCGGGTGGACCTCGGGGTGATCGTTGGAGTGCTGGTCGCGGCCGGCGTGCACGTCTACCGGGAGGGGAACCGCATAGGGGTCGTCGCCGAGTACCAGGAGGGCTTGCTGAAGCTCCGGCCGATTGGGGTCTTATTCTATGGGTCCGCCGAGGCTCTCGGCCGAGCTCTATCTGAACAGCTGGCGCTCAACCCCGAGTGCCGTAGCCTGGTGATTGATCTGAGCCGCCTCGGCAGGATCGACTATTCGGGAGCGACCATGGTCCGCCGGTTCGTCGAGGACGCAAAGGCGGCCGGCATCGATGCAGCCATCACTCGCATCCCCCTCCACGCCGAAGGCCTGTTCGCCCGCACCGACCCCTGAACCATGCCAACCAAACACCCTGCTCCTCTAGGCGGATAGCATGACGCGATGAAGAGCATTGAATCCGAGGTGCTGAGCGTAGAGATCGAAGACTCGATCGGCACTGTGTGGCTGGATCGGCCGGAAAAACTCAACGCGATGAACGCCCAATTCTGGACGGATTTCCCCCGTATCGTGGAAGCCCTTGGCGAGAACGATGAGGTCAGGGTTCTCGTCGTGGCAGGCAAGGGCAGGGCATTCACCGTAGGAATCGACTTGGCCATGTTCGCAGATCCAGCGCTGGCCGGGAGCGGGAACGATGACCGGTCGGCCGCCGCCGAGAACCTCAATCTATACAGGACAATCAAGCGGATGCAGCACACGATGACGTCACTCGAAAAATGCCCGAAGCCGGTTATCGCAGCAATCCACGGCTACTGCCTGGGGGGAGGGATCGACTTGATTACAGCCTGCGATATGAGGATTGCTGCTTCCGACACCACTTTCAGCGTTCTGGAGACCAGGCTCGGCATGGTGGCTGATGTGGGAACCGTGCAAAGGCTGCCCAAAATCGTTGGGGCGGGCCAAGCCGCCGACCTGTTGTACACAGGACGCCAAATCAACGCAGAGCGGAGCCTCGCAATCGGACTGATCAACGAAATCCACCCGGATGTAGACACACTGCAAAACGCAGCTGCGGAACTCGCAGGCGAGATCGCGGCGAACTCGCCCATGGCCGTCCAAGGCATCAAGGCGGTGTTGGCTGCTGGAGAGGGGCGCTCGATCGCCGAGGCCCTCGACTACATGGCCGTTTGGAACGCAGCGTTCTTACGCTCCGATGATCTGACCGAGGGAGTCACGGCTCAGATCGAACACCGTAACCCCGAATTCCACGGAAGGTGAACTGGTGACAGGCTCTTGACCCTTCACCCTGTCATCCTCGCAGGCGGAATCGGATCCCGACTCTGGCCGCTATCGCGGCGAGACTATCCCAAACAACTCACATCCTTGTTGGGTGACTACACGATGCTCCAGTCCACAGCGCTGCGAGCAATAGCAATACACGGGGCCGCAAGACCAATTGTGGTGTGCGGCGCTCAACATGCAGAAGAGATCTTTCAACAGCTGGCGAGGATCGATTGTGTTCCTGGCCAGATGGTCATCGAGCCGGTGGCCCGCAATACCGCACCGGCCATCGCCGCGGCTGCGATGACCGTCGATCCAGACGATCTACTCCTGATATTGCCCGCCGATCAGGTCATCAGCGATGTGCAGGCATTCGTGTCATCTATCGGCCCAGCGGCCAAAGCGGCCACCCAAGGGATGCTGGTGACGTTCGGAATCGCGCCAACGGGCCCCGCCACCGGGTACGGGTATATCGAACGAGGACCAAGCATTGACTCAGAATCCAGAGTCCACTCCGTCATTCAGTTCGTCGAAAAGCCCAGTCCCAGCCTCGCCCAGCAGTACCTCGGGTCAGGCGCATTCTCGTGGAACGCCGGAATGTTCATGATGAAGGCAGGAGTCTATCTTTCCGAACTTCAAGCCGGCCGCCCCGCGATCGAGGCTGCAGTCAGACAGGCAATCGACGAGGCTGATACCAGCCGAGCCGGACGCACAGAGCTTGGTCGTGACGCATTCTCCTCGTCACCTTCGGAGTCCATTGACTACGCAGTCATGGAAGGCACAAACAAGGCCGCTGTCATCGACCTCAAGGCTGGTTGGAGCGATATCGGATCATGGGAGGCCATGTGGGATTTGGCCGCCAAGGACCCTGACGGCAACCACGTAGAGGGGACCGCATATTTGCTGGATGTTTCAGACAGCCTCATCAGAGTGCAAGATCGGCCGGTCGCGATCATCGGTCTGAGCGATGTTGTAGTTGTCGACACGGGCGACGCGCTGTTGATAGCAGCCAAGGACCGGGTTCAGGATGTAAAGAGCATCGTCGATCGAATGGAAGCAGACGGCCGACCCGAGGTTTGAAACGGCGACACTCCGGTCGACTATCCCCGCTGTGGAATCTCGACGCGGATCTCCGTGCCTGTATCTGGCGTCGAGTCGATCGTAATGGTCCCACCTGCCTCCATCGCCCGCCTCTCCATATTGGTCAAGCCCATTCCCAGAACCACCTCGTCTCGATCGAAACCGGCACCATCGTCTCGAATCGATATCAACATGTGACCGCCTCGCGAATCGAGCGTTACCTCAACCGATTGGCCGTTGGAATGCCGTAAGGCATTGGAGACGGCTTCCTTGACAATGGCCATGACGGTCTCGGCCTCACGTTCACCCAAGGGTGGAGGCGGTTGAATCAACCGCAACGTCGGCGCGATGTTGTATGCCTCGCCGAGCTCTTCGATCAGGTCAGCGATTTCGGTCGCAAGATCTGATGGCCGCACGCTGTGGCGCAGGTCGTAGATCACACTTCGCAACGACACGATACAGTCGTTGAGTTTCTCGACGGCGCCGACTGCTTGATCGCGCAAGACTTCGCCGGACGAGCGAGCGACAGCGTTTTGCAACCCGAGCCCTATCGCAAAGATGTCCTGGATGACCCCGTCGTGCACATCTCGGGCGATTCGCTCCCTATCTTCGGCCAAGGCCAACTCACCCAACCGTTCTCTGAGTTCGGCTGTCGAGGCGGCCGCGCCTCCCACGGCGGCCAGCGCAGCGATGGTCAATTCATCCGACTCGTCAAAGCCGCCCTCCTTGTCTGTCAGGTAGAGGTTTCCGAAGACACGGTCGCCGGTCCGAAGTGCCACGCCGATGAATGAATTCATCGGCGGATGTCCGGACGGGTAACCGGCGGAGTGTGGATGATCAGCCACGCTATCGAGTCGCGTGACAGAATGGGTATCGGTTATGGCCCCGAGTAGACCGACGCCGACCGGATGATTCCCAATCGCCTCAACGGTTTTCGTGTCGAGTCCAGTGTGTAGGAAGTCACGGAGGCCCCCGTGCGATCCGACAACGCCAACCGCTGCATGGCGGGCTCCGGTGAGGTCACGGGCCGTCGTCATTATCGTCAAAAGGACCTCGTTCAGATCCCGCTGCTCGACCACTTCGGCAGCGGCGTGAAACAAACGCGTCAGGTGTTCTGGGGATATTGAGTCTGCCGCCATCAATGAGAGGCTACCGCCGCGGGCCGGGGGCTGGGGGACACGACCCGACCAAGTGCCGAGCAAATACGGAGACACCACCTCACAAACAACAGCGCCGCTAAGCCTCAGTCCACCGCACGGATCGGCGCCTCGCCCGCCTCGTCTAGACATAGCCGACCGCATTCGCGCGAAAGCAGGAATCACAGGAAGTGAAGCCGAAACAACCGTGAACCTCACCAACAGCATGCCCCCACCGGGCGACTCGCCTCCCTAAGTCGGTGGATCCAGGCTAAGTCCCAGCCGTTCGGGCCATCCGACCCGGGAACAATCGCGCGCCGATGCTGTACGGTTTCGCGAATGACCATCCGGGTGTTACTGATAGATGACCATGAGGTCGTGAGGCGTGGAATCGGAAACCTCCTTTCGGCTGAGCCCGACCTCGAGGTCGTCGGTGAAGCGGGCGACGGAAAGAGTGGGATCCGTCGGGTCGGATTCGACAATCCAGACGTGGTGCTCTTGGACGTTCGGCTGCCGGATGTCAGCGGAGTCGATGCCTGCCGAGAAATCAAACAGCGGTTCCCCAAGACCAAAGTGGTCATGTTGACCTCGCACGCCGACCCGTCGGCCGTTGGCGCTGCGATCCGAAACGGAGCAGACGGATTCCTGTTGAAACAACTCGACGGCGAGGCGATCGTCGCGGGAATCCGGGCCGTAGTGGCCGGACGGTCTGCGATAGACCCGGAACTCACTGCAACTGTTTTCGCCCACTTACGAGGAGAGCTTCAGGAGGACCCACGACTGAGTGGGCTGAACGAGCGCGAGCGACGAATCCTGGATCTGATGGCCAAGGGAATGACCAACCGGCAAATCGCCGACGATATCTATTTGGCCGAAAAGACCGTCAAGAACTACGTATCTGGGATTCTGCGCAAGCTCGATATGTCCACCCGAACCGAAGCGGCAGCCTTCATGGCCCGCACAGCCGCCAAGCGCACTCCATCTGCGGAACAATGGCAGTAAGCCTGGATCCACCGACTTAGGGAAGCGAGTCGCCCGGCGGGCCGCGCAGATACAGAGAACCAGGGTTGTTTCGGCTTTCGCTTTCTGTGAGACGGGCCAGGCGTGAGAAACCCTTGCCATGACTGGCGAGGCGGGCGAGGAGCCAATCCGTGCGGTGGATCTAGGCTAAGCGGCCGTTCGACGTTTCGGTCCCGGTTGCGATCTCGGAACTCCGGGTCTGGTTGGCCTCGGGGTCTGGTTGGCCTCGTTTGGTCAAAGCCGGCCGGGCCGGGACCTGACTGTGAGCAGACTGCCCGCCGTGCGACCAGTTATGGATTCGACCTCGATCGTTGTCACAACCTGGCTTCCTCCCGGTACCCGGGCTGGGCTCGCCAACGGATCAGTTATCAGCTGATACTTGTCGAGCAGTTCGGATACCACTGTGGCTGCTCGGTGGGGATCTCCCTCCTCCCTTGCCGTTCCGTAAACGATGACACTCGCCCAGTTCCCAGTGGCCGGCTCGAATTCACTGACTTCAAAACATACTCTCGGGGAGGCCGAGACGGCTTCGAGGCGACGACCCGGCCCTGTTCGGAATCCAACGGACCCACTACTGAACACATAGGAGAGCGGCGTCACATACGGCTCGCCCAGGGAGATGACGGCCAGGTGCCCGACCAGTGACCTCTCCAACAGCCGAACACAGTCGTGATCTGAAAGCAGCTCCATGAATAGATGCTAATGACGACTTGGCGCCCCGTCTCCCGCCTCGCGGCACAACCGACGGGGACGTTCGGCCCATGCGGACAGGACCCACGAATGGACCGGTAATCTTCCACCATGGATTCGCCGACTCGCCTCGTGATCATTGACGACCACGAGATCGTGCGGCGTGGTGTCGTTGATCTCCTGGCCACCGAGGCGGATCTAGAGGTGGTGGCAGACGGCGGCACCAGCGAGTCGGCGATCGCCCTGGTCGAAGCTCACCGGCCGGATGTTGTGGTGCTGGACGTGCGCCTCGGAGACAGCTCAGGCGTCCAGGCCTGCCAGGCGATCAAGGCCGACCATCCCAAGACTCATGTTCTCATGTTCACGTCATACGCGGATCCGGATGCTCTCGAAGCTTCTCTAGGCGCAGGAGCAGCCGGCTTCGTGCTGAAGCGCATCGACCTCGGCGAGCTGATCGACGCAATCAGGCGGGTGGTCGGCGGGGAAACAGTTCTGGACCCAGAGGCCGTGCAATTGCTGGAAGCGCGTGCCGCAGGTGAGGGAGTCAGGGACGCTCGGCTTCGCAAGTTGTCTTCGCAGGAGCGCAAGGTATTGAGCCTCATCGCCCTAGGCCGAACCAATCGACAGATCGCGGCGGAGATGGAGCTAGCCGAGAAAACGGTCAAGAACTACGTCTCCAACCTCCTGCGCAAACTTGGCCTGACCAGAAGGGCCGAAGCGGCTGTCTTCAGAGCCGGCCTAGGAGACTGAGCCTAGATCCACCGCACGGATTGGCTCCTCGCCCGCCTCGCCAGTCATGGTAAGGGTTTCTCAGGCCTGGCCCGTCTCACAGAAAGTGAAAGCCGAAACAACCCTGGTTCTCTGTATCTGCGCGGCCCGCCGGGCGACTCGCTTCCCTAAGTCGGTGGATCCAGGCTGAGCGGCGTCTTCTATTGACCGAATCGACGGCTTCGTCTTCCGTAGTCGCGAAGGGCCCTTAGGAAGTCGACTCGGCGAAAGGCCGGCCAATACACATCTACAAACGCGTACTCGGCATAAGCCGATTGCCAAAGCAAGAATCCGGAGAGGCGCGACTCACCGGAGGTGCGGATCACGAGGTCGGCATCCGGTTGGTCAGCGGCATAGAGATGAGACGCGATCGCCTCGGCGTTGATCGCGGCGCTGATGTCATCGGCCGGCGTCCCTGCCGCTACCAACCTGTCGACCAGATCCCGACAGGCGTCCACGATCTCCTGGCGGCCTCCATAGCCCATGGCGATGGTGACCCGCCTGGTACCTGGACCAGAGTCTTCGACTGCTTGTTTGGCGGCAGCAACCAGGCGAGGAGGCAGATTGTCGAGCGAGCCGATCACCCTCAGCTCGAAGCCGTGGGCACGAGCCAGACCAGGGAGGCGGGCGAAGAGTTCGACCAGGACATCGAAATAGGGTTCGATCTCCTCTGGAGGCCTTGTGAGGTTGTCGGTCGAGAGAACCCAGGCGGTGATGGCCGGGACGTCCATTTCCTCCGCCCATACCACCACGTCCTCGAACTTGCGCATACCGGCCCGATAGCTGGTCGTGTAGTCGGCCATGCCCTCGGCCCGTGCGTAGCGGCGGTGGCCGTCGAGGATGATCCCGATGTGGGAGGGAATCCGGTCTGTGGCCAGATTCTGGATCAACCGCCGCTCATATAGGCGATACAGCGGCTTCAGTAGCTGCGCTTTGAAATCGTTCGACATGAGGACTCCCTGACCCTCCGATGATACCGAACCCCCTGAGCTGAGCAGAGCCCTCTCGTCTCGCTCCCGACAAAGCCCCTCGATTCAGCCGCCGCGCCACTTCTCGAGGCATCAGGCGGCGGCGGACGGCGGACCGCGGATGGCGGCAATGGGACAGCGGATGGCGGACAATGGGGCCCCCAGAGCCGATCGGCGACCCGTGTGCGATTCACTGCATCGGAGTAACCTCTCACGAACGTTGAATAACCTCCTGACCGCCTGCCAACATATATGAGCACCTTCCCCGAGTACCCCAAATACGATGCCGTCGCACTCGCCGATATGGTTGCCGACCGCCAGATCCATCCACGCGAGCTCGTAACCGCTGCCATCGAAAGGATCGAGGAGTCGGAGCCAGACTTGAACGCCATCACGTTCAAACGGTATGACCGGGCGCTCGCGGAAGCAGAAGTACCCGTACCAGGATCCCGCCTGGCCGGTGTTCCCTTTCTGGTCAAGAATCTCGGACAGACGGTCGCCGGCACCACATCGACTTTGGGATCGCGAATGCTCGAGTTCGAAATCGCCGACCACGACTCGAATCTCGTCAAACGTCACAAAGCGGCCGGGTTGCTGATCGTAGGGTTGACCAACTCCCCGGAATTCGGGACCGCAGCTACGACCGAACCAGAACTGCACGGTCCCACCCGAAACCCCTGGAACCTCAGATATTCGGCAGGCGGATCGAGCGGAGGAGCAGCCTCGGCGGTCGCGGCCCGCTACGTGCCGATCGCCCACGCCAGCGATGGAGGGGGATCGATCCGCATTCCTGCGTCGATGTGCGGGCTGTTCGGGCTCAAGCCGACCAGAGCGCGGACGCCCAAGGGTCCAGACACCGGCGAAGGCTGGTTTGGCCTGTCAGTCGACCATGCAGTCTCGACCACGGTCAGAGACTCGGCAGCCCTTTTGGATCTGACCCTTGGCCCAGATCCTGGTGCCCCGTACTCTCCTGCCGCTCCATCTACGTCATATCTCGACGAAGTAGACCGACCTCCAGGGTCACTTCGGATAGCGGTCTCCACCGAGGCGATGCTCGGGTCGGAGTTGGCGCCGGAAAACATTGCGGCGGTGGAGGCGACGGCCACGCTTCTCGAAGAGCTCGGACACCGCGTGGCGTTCGCCGGCCCAACCGTCAACAAGGAACAGATCGGTTGGGCAGGGACAATTCTCTTGGCCGCTGACATAGCAGCCGGAATCGACCGGGCCGCTGAGGCAACTGGCCGCGACCCGGGCGCTGACCTGTTCGAGGCGACCAATTGGCTGTTCGGGGTAGTCGGCAACAAGATCAGCTCTAAAGAGCTGGCTCAGGCCCTTCACATAGCGCGAATTGTGCCGCGGCTGGTCGCACCCTTTTTCGACGATTACGACGTCCTCGTCGAGTCGACCATCGGCCGGCCACCCTGGCTGATCGGAGAGCTGGAGCCGTCCCGGTCAGAAGCGCGACTCATGAAACTCATGACCCAGTTCCCCAATCGCAGACTGATTCGCAAGGCACTCACCCTGATCGCCGCCCAAGCGTTCGAAAACATCCCAAACACTCCGCTATGGAACATCACAGGCCAACCGTCGATGTCGGTACCCCTGCACTCGACCAGCACAGGGCTACCTCTCGGAATCCAGTTCACGGCGCGTTACGGCGACGAAGGCACCCTCTTCCGCCTGGCCGCCCAACTCGAATCGGCCTCCCCCTGGCGCGACCGAAGACCACTCCTCATCGAAGCCTGAACCGCATCATTCTGGACGTGAGGGTCGGTCGGTGCGGGTGGATTCAGCCGGTCCGTTCGCCAACGTCACCGAACCGCAGTGGGCGTGGCGTCATGCAGCCGAGCAGACCACGGAGGCTCCTCACCAGGTGATGGGTGCCGCCTGCATCGTGTCGGGAATTGGAAGGCCCAGAATTTCACACACGGTGGGGGCAACCTGGAGTTGGCTGGCCTGCTGGTCCTGGATACCGAGGCCGGAGCCATCTGGACGGATCGCGTAGAGAGGGACGTTACGAACATCGTCGGTCGTGCCTCCGTGCTGTTTATGGGCATCGTGACCATGATCGGCCGTGACCAACACGGAGTAGCCGAGATCTAACCATGCAGGAACCGCCCTGGCCAGGCCATCGCCCATATACGTCACCGCTCGGTTGTACTCGCCGCTGTCACGCCCATGCCGATGGCCGGCGAGGTCGACGCCCATCGGATGGACCAAAAGGTATGACGGATCAAACCGTCTGGCCAACGACACGCCTCGAGTCAGTGTTTCCGAGTCCGGCTCATCGTTCGCAACGTAGAAGCGGCCGTGAGTGATTCCCGCTT
This sequence comes from uncultured Acidimicrobiia bacterium, assembly GCA_937900165.1. Taxonomy (GTDB): domain Bacteria; phylum Actinomycetota; class Acidimicrobiia; order Spongiisociales; family Spongiisociaceae; genus SZUA-232. The sequence continues at coordinate 13,438 of CALCCX010000426.1, forward strand.
CCGGGTAGTCATATTCGATGTGGCGAACCGGGTCGTACGGCGACTCGTGGTATAGCTCGCTGACCCAGAAAAAGGCCACGGCCGCGGTCACGAGGCCCCCCTGTTTGGCGAGTCGGAAGATGTTTGGCAAGTTCGATTTTCGTACCACGCCGTTGCTGACGATGCCGTGAACAGCGGGGACCACGCCGGTGTGGAGCGTCTCGTAGTTAGGCCGTGACATCGTGGGAAGCACGGCCCGGCTGGTATATCGGGTGGCTCGTCTTTCTTCTACCAAGTGTTCGAGGTAGCCCATCCGTTCTCTCGCGAAGTCATCGCCAAGGCCATCGCAGATGACAAGCACCACCTTGTTGCTCATCGACTCGACACCTCCACCAAATCATCGGCGAGATGACATCTCACCCAATGGTCCGCCCTCATTCCGTAATTCGCCTGAACAACTGTAAGCGAACTCGATCAACGTATCTGGGTGTCCAGGGGGCGAGCTCAATTGTTCGCAATGAACACCGACTTGTATTCCGTGTAGTGCTCGAGAGCAACCATGCCCTGCTCGCGCCCGATCCCGCTCTGCTTGAAGCCACCGAAAGGGGCCTCGATGTGCACGCTCGAACTCGAGTTGATCGACAACATGCCGGTCTCGATGGCCCTGGCGACTCGCATCGCCCTGCCGATGTCCCGAGTCCAAATCGATCCGGACAGACCGTAGATGCTGTCGTTGGCAGCGATGACCGCCTCCTCTTCGCCCTCGAAGGGCATGATTCCCACAACCGGCCCAAAGATCTCCTCAGTCATCACTCTCATCGAGGGTGTCACGTCGACAAAGACCGCCGGGCTCATGAAGTTGCCTGGCGAGTCTGTCTGCACTCCGCCGCATACCAACCGGGCACCCTCTTCCTGGCCGGTTGCCACGTATTCGGCTACACCGGCGAGATGGCCAGGGGTGATCAGGGGGCCCATGTCGGTCGACTCGTCACTGGTGTCGCCAACCACGAGCGACTGTGCCCGTGCGCTGAAGCGTTCGACAAAATCATCAAAGATCGGGCGCTCGACCAGGATGCGGCTTCGTGCGCAACAATCCTGGCCGGCGTTGTCGTAGACCGAGAAGATCGACGATTCGATGCAGGCATCGAGGTCCGCGTCTTCGAAAACGACGTTCGCTGACTTCCCTCCCAGCTCCAAGGACACCCGTTTGATACCTGCCGCGGCTTGGCGCATCACTCCAGAACCGACTTCGGTCGAGATCGGAAGAGCGTCGTGTAGGGAAAGAGTGTAGATCTCGGTGGTCGCCGTATCATTAAAAAAAAAAAAAATGCAGAATAAAGGATTATTAAGATCGGAAGAGCACCCGGCTGAACCCCAGTATTGATACCGCCGAGTAGTTCTATCATACACTCTCCAACATACAATCATAGTTTAGTGTCCATTCTACATAATA
>CALCCX010000427.1 GCA_937900165.1 uncultured Acidimicrobiia bacterium
GTGTCAGGACAGGAAAGTTGGCACCGTCGTCGGTTGCGACTCGGAGCATTGCCGATGCGCTGCGGGCAATGCGATCGAGCTTGATCAGCGCGCCTGCATCGAGAACTAACGCCGTCACCCTTGGAGACGATCGCGAGCGGTATCGAGCTCCTCGCCGCTAAATGCACCGTGCTCGGTCTCCCACTCTGCCACCACGTCGCGCAGTCCTCGCGTGGCGAGCCGGCGTCGAGCAGCGTCAGCCAGCCAGGCCGACATGTTCTGAGAGTCAGCGTCAGCGGCAGCACGCACGGCGGCAGCCAGCCCGGTCTCGAGGGAAACGGTCAAGCGCTCAACGGGCATACGAAGATCATACTCTTTCATACGACTTCAGCAAACACGTCAGAGACACTACTCATCCGTTGGTTAGGCGGGCCTGATTTTGTGGGCCCCATTCACAAAACGCACCCATCCTCACAAAATGCGCCGTACGCAGCGACTCGACGAACCGGCGCGAAGGATGCCTGGCCCACTACACACCGAAGCGTTTGCCTACGTGCACCCGGCGGCACCGCTGCCAGCGGCGGCGTAGCGGCGGAGGCTGCTCTCAGGGACCTCGGGATCCGGTGAAATCATGATCTCCGGCGCTGGCACCGGTGAAACCGTGTCAACGTTCACGATGTCCTTGACCGCATACCGGTAGTCGAGACTCCGGAGGATGACGCACGCCATCGACGTTCGCCCACTCTTGACACCCCACGCGAAACATTCTGAGGCAACCGCGCCCGGCGAGTCTCCCCAGGCGAAAGCCCCATGTAGATACTTCTCTATGATCTCATCGTCGCCGCTCAGCTCTTCCAGTCCGACTGGTGGCAGAACCTCGGCGCCGCGTGGTCCGGCGCGAGTCGAATAGGCGCTCAAGGGATCGCACGCAAGGGTCCGCGGCTCTTGGTCCGATATCGGGAACGGGTTGCCGATCACCTGCCAGAGGATCACTCCTGCAAGAAGGACAACAGTGAGTCTGGCGGTCGAAGGCCAAGGTGGTTGATTATTCACTGGATCTGGCTCCTGTCGCTTCGATGACAATGCTTGATCGGTAGCGCGTTCTCACGTGAGCGATCTAACAGTTGTGGCCAATTTCCCCCTATCCACGCGATGGCGAGTGTTCAACGACTACAGCCTCATCGACCCATCTGGCGAGAAGGCTCAGTGCTCCGAGGCTTTCCAGGGCGACTTGTTCTGACGGCTCTTCTGCGTGGTGCTCGAGCAAGTTGCGGATCCGCATCATGCAACCCTGTGCGAAGTGCATCGCGCCTTGGTGGGCGTTCGTCCACGCCCGGCTCCGGTCCGTGTACGACCTGAAACGAAGGCGAGGGTTACCAGGCTTCGGGGGCTCGGGGTTGAATGCGGCTGTCACGAGGGGCACGCCACCGAGGTCCTCTCGGCCAAGCTTCGCCTTGAGGCGAATTTCGATTACTCGGGTAGCTTCATCGACCGCTTGGCGATGGTGACCGTCGTTCCACAGGTCGACTACTGCGGCAGCAATCCAGGGGTGCAACCCGGTCGGAGCTAGTTGTGGCTCCGAAGCCCGGCGGGCGTCGAGTTCCGTCAGAATGCCCCGGAGGATGTTCGACAGGCGATCGAGCTTCGATTTGAGCTCCTGCTCCTCGGTTGGATTCCTCTCGGCCAAGTATCCGACGTCCCGCCGATAAGTGGAGTGTGTTGGGTGGCGAGCGAAGAGGTCGACTCTGTCATGGTCCAGTGGCAGGACCGATCGGAGAAGCCCAAGGACCTCGTCATGCCAACGCTGCAGGTCTGACCAACTCCTCACCGACCCTTTATCAGCAGCGGCCAAGAAGTTTCGTAACCGTTGTTGGGTTTCTTCCGACATGGCGCCATGCTACGTGTCTGCCCGTTGATGCCCCCGACGGCGACCCAACTGCCCTGACGCGCTTGATCACGCGCGCGTCGTCGATCGGGCGCAATCCAAACGGGCGCATGGTCGTTGACGAACTACACGTGTGTGAGTATGGTGAACTCACTCATGGTTTGAGAGCTGCGTCCGAACAACGGATCGCAGCTTTTCTCGTATCAGGGAGATGGGCCTGGTGGCTGAGAGGTGGCATCGTTGGCCGCCGGCGCTGAGATCGAGACAACGGCTACCGAAACCTCTACACCACCGCTGCCGCCACTGATCTCGCCGCTTCCGTAGTGAATTGGCGCCAGACGATGCCTTCATTGCGAGAGCATGATTCCGAACTGTCTTTCGATGCCTCGCCGACCGGAGGCCGTCAGTCGGAGTGCCCGTCTGTTTGATCGCCTGACGAGCCACTTCTGACTGAGCATGCGATCGAGCATCGCTGAGCCGAGGGCGCCGCCCATGTGGTGTTGTCGCTGAGTCCAGTCGAGGCAAGTCCGCATGAGGGGCCGACGATGTTGTCTGAGGGCAGCCAAGTCGATTCCGATCTCGTTCAGCCATTCCTCGCCCTCGAGCGTCAGGACCGGTAGATCCTGGTCGGGGTCGACGATGCGTCTTTCAATCAGGCCTCCGTAGATCAAAACACCGAGATGCCCGGCGAGGTGGTCGTAGCAACTTCTTGCATACGTGAGTTCTGTGCCCGGTCTGGGGCGTTGGGGCGGTTCGGTCTCTGTTAGATCGATGGCGTCGATCGTCTCGATGAGCCTCGCTACTTCCGATGACGCAATGCTGAAGTAGCGGTGGCGTCCGGATGGTTCCATCGAAACCAGACCGACGTCAACGAGTCGCTGGAGGTGTTCGCTGGCCGTTGATGCGGCGACGCCTGACCGTCTGGCAAGCTCGCCCGCGGTATGTGCGGTCCCTGACATCAGGGCTGCCAGGATCGTCGAACGAGTCCGGTCGGCCATGGCTGAACCAATGGAATGGATCCTGTTTCTTTCCACCAGCTCAGAGTACGTGAGCCACACTTCGGTGTAAGCCGAAATGTCGATGGATACGTTTGCGAGCCATGGATGTGATTTCAGTCGCGACCTTCGCGGCCGTCTGGTTTCTGCTCGGGATGAGTCCTGGCCCGAACGCGGCGTTCTGTGTCGCAACCGGGCTGGCGATGTCGAGACGGAACGCGATTTTCGCACCGGTTGGCATGGCGATCGCTTCGATACCGCACGTCACGCTCGCGGCCATTGGAGCGGGGACCATCTTCGCCCGGTCCGCTTCTGCCTTCCAGACGCTGAAGTGGGTCGGGGTCGCCTACCTGGCGTGGCTCGGTTTGAAGCAGATCCGCTCGAAGGCGACCTTCGGTTCCGATATAGAGGCAACGCCAAGTCGCCGTGCGGTGGCCGCACGAGGTTTGGTCGTATCGCTAACCAACCCAAAGGCGATACTGCAGTACGCCGCAGTCCTACCCCAGTTCGTATCGCCTGGAAATCCTGTTTCAGTCCAATTCGCCGTCCTGGGTGCGGTCGGAGTGCCCATCGTGTTCTTGAACTACACGATCTATACGTTGGCAGCAGCGAGCATCTCGAAACGGCTGACCGGAGATCGCACGGCCACGGTGCGCAGAGGCGTTGGAGGCATGTATCTGTTGGCGGCCGGTCTCATGTCCAGAGCTGCCCGTTGAGTGGGCGAGTCGGGCGGGCTTCGGGTGGGCCAAGGCTTGGCAGTAGCCTTCGCAGGCGATGGACGAACCAGGTAGGACTATCCGCGACGAGAATGAGGCGGTCGAGCATTGGCAGGGTATTGGGGACTTGGTTGCTCTCGCCACCGAGCAGCTGACGGCGCCGGTTGAAGGAATGCATCGGGCGATTGCCAGTCGGTGGTTTGGGCTGGCAGGACGCAGCGCGGTCCCTCTCGCCCAGTCGTACGACTCGATGACCGCGAGCATCTACGGCTCCATACGTATCGCAGGTTCGCTCTGTGGCAAGGCCGTTGGTTTGGGCGCGACTGTCGCGTCCAAACGGAGGCCATTGAATCCAGTGTTGCGGTCCGATCCTGGTCGAGGGGTCCAGGCCATCGTCAACGCCGTTTGGGGAGATGAACTCGAACGCAGGCAAAGTCGTCTGCGGATCGAACTTGGCCTCCGGGACGGCGACGGCAGCATCATCGCTTCAGATCCAGATTCCCTGGCAGCGGCCTTTCCCGAAGCCACCGCCCGCCTGGCCGTATTGCTGCCTGGTCTTGGGGAGACAGAGGCCTGCTGGCAGGGAAGGGCCGCGGGTGGGGACTCAACACCGGGTCTCGGTGACTTGCTGGCGGCCGACTCTTTCACGCCACTTTTGATCCGCTACAACACCGGCAGGCACGTGTCGCACAACGGAGCTGCGCTGGCCGATCTTCTCGAAGAAATCACAACGGGCTGGCCAATGGCGGTCGAGGAGATCGTGCTGGTCGGGAGTTCGATGGGCGGCCTTGTCGCACGCAGCTCACTTCACGCCGGCCTCTCGCGAGAGCACGGCTGGATCGCCCAGGCCCGCCACTTGGTGACTCTTGGTTCTCCGCATTTGGGGGCGCCACTCGAAAAGGCGGCCAACGTCGTATCTCGCGGACTCGACATTGCACTGGAGAGCCGTCCCATCTCCGAGTTCCTCGATCGCCGGAGCGCCGGGATCAAGGATCTTCGTTTCGGCGCGATCCGAGACGACGACTGGAATGGCAGGGACCCAGACGAGCTTTTGACCAACCGGGTCGTGGATGTCGAGACACCTGAGCATGTCGACCTCAATTTCATTGCCGGCGTCATAACCACCGATCCGGCGAACCCGATCGGCAGGCTCTTGGGTGATCTGATTGTGCGCGCCGGCAGTGGCTCAGGCAGAGGCCGCCGCAGACGGATCCGGGCTAATAACGTCAGCGTCCTAGGTGGGCGCGCTCATTTTGATCTTCAAAACGACCCGGCCGTGCAGCAGGAGGTGCGGGATTGGCTAACCGACTTAACCTGAATCCACCGCACGGATCGGCTCCTCGCCCGCCTCGCCAGTCCTGGCAAGGGATTCTCACGCTGAGCCGGAATAACCCGAAGTGAAAGCCGAAACGAAGCTGAACCTCAGCGGTAACACGGCCCGCCGAGCGACTCGCTTCCCTAAGTCGGTGGATCCAGGCTTAAAGACCGTGGAGACCCTGCCCGCTTCGATGTGAAGACTCTTGAAAACGGAGGGGGAGGTCGACTGAGCGTGTATCCGCAATTGAGTCTCGCAGGCTCCGATGGCGTGCCAGGATTGGAATCCCCGACCGAAAATGAGGTCCAGATTGGCTGATCAGGCTGCGTACACTGTCCGTCGGCTCGTGCCTGGTGATGAAGAAACCTTGATGCGAGTCACGGCCGTTGACTACCGATTCGAACACGACCCGGCCACCACGACCACAAGTCCGCCACTCGACCTCGAAGCAGCCCGAGCCTTTCTTGCCGACCCGACCGTGCTGTATTGGATGGCCGAACACGATGGGCGGCCGATCGGGATGCTGCACTGCTACTTGCTGAGGCTTCCTCATGCCGGCGGCCCAAACGAGATCCTTCTCCATGACCTCGGAACGGACATCGATTGGCGCCGCCGCGGTGTCGCTAGAACCCTGGTGGAGGCGATGGAGGCGTTCATGGCCTCTGAGGGAATCGAGGAGGTTTGGCTCGGCGCGGTCGCCACCGCCGTCGATTTCTATCTGGCGTGCGGTTTCGTGGTGTCCGGCGAGAAGTTCATGGAGAAATCCATCGACTCCTGAGATCGGTGGGATTGGACGATCGTACCCGCGGCATTGACGCAACGTGAGACCCCTACCCTGCTCGCCATGTCTTGGATCTTGCTCACAAACGATGACGGCATCGACAGTCCCGCCCTGGCTCCGTTCGCCAGAGCCCTCTCTGATTTGGCGGAGACCCGGGTCGTGGTTCCCGACCAGGAACGAAGCTGGATCAGCAAGGCCATTACCCGATTCGATCTTGTCACCCACGAGGTGGTCGAGCGGGGCGGCGTCGAGATGCACACTGTTTCGGGATTCCCGGCGGACTCGGTTCAGATCGGGGTTGGTCCACTGTTTGATGATCCACCGGCGCTGGTGGTTTCGGGGATCAACCTCGGCTTCAACTACGGTGCCGGATACGCACTTGGGTCCGGCACGGTCGGCGCTGCGTTCGAGGGATGGGAAGCTGGAGTTCCGGCAATCGCACTGTCCACCCAGGGCGGACCGACTTGGGATGGCTGGCAGGCGTTCTCCCGGACCGGGGCTGCCCTGCCTATGTGGGAGCAGATCTCGATGGTGGCCACGGCCGTGGTGGATTCGATTCGCTCGAGCGAGATCTTCGAGCACGCTGACATCGTCAGCGTGAACTTGCCGGCTGATGTGTCCCCCAAGACCCCAAGGAAGGTGAGTCCGATGGCAAGGGTGCGTTACGGGCGTCTGTACGCCGCCGCCGATGGGGGTTTCAACCATGACTATTGGGGCGACGTTGTCGAACTCGGCGACATGGAGGGTACCGACATCGCGGTCACGAACGCCGGGATGGTGTCGATCACCCCGCTCCGGGCTCCGGCCTCGCCGACTCTGCCGGACGTTTTGGTCCAGAGCCTCGAAACAGCCGACTGACTTGCCGCTGAGGGAGCGGGATCTCTCAGACCACCGCCCGTCTGCGGTGGATACCATGGGCACCGGAAGGCGAAGGCGAGGAGGAAACGTGGGCAAGGTCACGCTGATCGATCATCCGTTGGTGCAACACAAGTTGTCCTTGATGCGAAGGCGGGAGACAAGCAGCAGCGATTTCCGCAGGCTGCTCAAAGAGGTTTCGATGCTGATGGCCTACGAGGCGACCCGTGAACTTCCGATGACCACGGAGAAGATCCAAACGCCGATGGCGCCGATGGACGCGCCGGTCCTCGACGGCAAGAAGCTCGTAGTCGTGTCGATCCTGCGGGCGGGCAACGGCATCTTGGACGGGATCCTCGACATCGTGCCGTCCGCCAGAGTCGGGTTCGTGGGGTTGTATCGCGATCATGAGACGCTCGAAGCTATTCAATATTACCTGAAGCTGCCTGCCCAGATGGAGGATCGCACCGTGCTCATGGTCGACCCGATGATGGCAACCGGCCATTCGTCTGTGGCAGCTACCGACCGGGTGGCGGCCACCGGGCCCAGATCGATCAAGTTCCTGTGCCTGCTGGCTGCCCCTGAAGGGATCGCCCATTTTCATCAGCATCACCCCGACGTCGAGATAGTCACCGCGGCCATAGACAGTCACCTCAACGACAAGGGCTACATCGTGCCAGGGCTCGGCGATGCCGGCGACCGCATCTTCGGTACGAAGTAACGGCCGACTGCGGAGGCGAGGCTCGGATGGTCGTGGAGAATGATGTGGTTCCGAAGAATGAAGATCGCGATCACACCACTAGTGACTAAGGAATCATCAGCGTGAACAGGGCACGCGAGCTTTGGGTCGGTTTCGAGACTGTGCACGCCATCACCTATTTCGCACCTGGGTGCGTCGAGGCGAATCGCGCCGTAGGCCTCAGGGGCTTTTGGATGGGATACTTCGCATCTCGTTCCGTACCGATGGGCACCCCGTCCGCCGCAGAAATCGTCGACGTCTTCTTCAGCTTTCGTCCCTCGATGGTGGAGCGCGCCATCCCAGACGCGTGGTTATTCGCCGATCGTGAAGCCGTTCTCGAGGCGCGGGTTGCCTCTGCGGCGCAGGTTCTGAGGTCGCTGAGGGAGGGTCTGGACGAGACTGCTCTCGCCATAGTCGAACCAATCGAAGCTGTAGCCTCTGATTCTCACGTCGTGGGGCCGCTGGCAGGTCCGAATCGAGATCTTCCGATTCGTGATGATCCCGTGGAGCGACTGTGGCAGGCCTGCACCACGCTGCGAGAACATCGGGGTGATGCGCACATCGACGCGCTCCGAGCCGCCCAACTCGGACCGATTGACAGCCTCGTCTTGTTCAGCGCGTCCGGCGGTGCTCCTCGAGGATCGCTCCAGCCGGCCCGAGGCTGGAGCGACGAGGAATGGGATAAGGCGAGCGCGAGCCTGACGGATCGTGGCTTGGTGACATCTGACGGTTTGATCACCTCCGCAGGTCGGACCGTCAGATCGTTGGTCGAAGTGGCTACCGATCGAGGGGCTCTCGAGCCTTGGGCAGCGATCACCGCCGAAGAAAGGGCGAGGGTCGGGGCAGTACTCGCCGATATTTCTTCTACGATCGCCGAATCTGATCTGCTTCCTTACTCGAACCCTATCGGCCTACCTCGGCCAATAGGCCCTTGACGGCAGTCTCAAGTCGCCGGATTAATTCCTCGGGATGTCTTCATATAGGTGGCTTCGTTAGACCTGTGAACGATGAGTCGGCAGGCCAAGCAGCGACGGAAAGTAGTCAGATCGGAAGAGCACACGTCTGAACTCCAGTCACACTGATATATCTCGTATGCCGTCTTCTGC
>CALCCX010000428.1 GCA_937900165.1 uncultured Acidimicrobiia bacterium
GAGGGATCCAGCGCGCCGATATCGCCCATGACCCAGAGACGAATACGGCCCGGAACACCTTGCCGACGATGATCGCCCACGCACCAGCATCAAAAACAGCAGCCAGGGTTATCGCCACTACGGCTTGCAAGAGGGTGCCGAGCGCGGAGGCAACCGCCACGGGTCGGAATTGAAACTCCCGAACCAGCAACGCCCTAAAAACTGACCCTGCCAGGTTGAACGGCATCGCAATGACCGCGACCGCGATGAAGCCGGCTGATCGCACATCACCAAACACCGAGGCCAATTGGCCGGCGAAGATCGCACCGAGGGCGGCGAGAACCAAACCGACGCCAACAGACACCCAGAACATGGTGTTGCGATCCTCATCGGTGACGTCGTCTCGCTGGATGAGAGAAGCGCTAAATCCGAACTGGGTCAGGATGGCGAGCGCGTTGGTGACGACGGCGACCTTGGCGACGATTCCGAAATCCTCGGGAGCGAGGATTCGAGCCAGCACCAATGTCATCACCGTTGCTACCGCTTGCGCACCGAAGTTCTCGATCACGCTCCAGCGGCCACCCATCCTCGCCGCGTCCCGCATGGACCTTTCAGCTGGTTCGGATGTGGCGTCGGTCATACCTCACGCCTCTTGCCTGAGTCCGAATTCGGAGCCTTGCCGACGAAAGACTTGACATCGACCAAGAGACCCACGAATGCCGGCCGAGACAACGTCGCCCCGGCTCCGACGAACACAATCATTCCCAGCATGACTCCGACGACGAGTTCCACTAGTGGGATGGCACCCAGGTTCTGCATGCCAAGTGTGGCTGCGCGGACCGCAATGACCATCGCGCCCAGCGGGAGGAACACCGGTCGATAGGCGCGCATGATGCTTCCGAACGGAACACGCAGCTTCCACACTGCGACACAGTGCGCCAGCACCAGATTGAGGATCGACGAGGCGAGCACGGCCCAACTCACGCTGACGAGCGAACCATTCATCTCGACCGCGATGTACACGCCCACAGCCAAGGCAATCAACCGTGGACCACTGAAGTAGAGAGCACGCATCGGCTTGCCAAAGGCTACGAAGCTCCTGAGCGTGACCTGTGACAGGGAATCGGCGGCGGCCGTCAAGGCCAAGAGCGGAAGCGGCCCCGCCGACTCTATCCAATTCTCACCGAGCACGACCTGGACCATTGGTCTGGCAACCAGGGCCAAACCGATCAGGGCAGGCAGGGCCGTCAACGCAATGAGACGAGATGTGTCAAGAAAAACGCGACGGAACCGTTTCTCATCGTCGCGAACTCGCGAGAGCACCGGGATGAGCACACGGCCTAACGCCCAGGTCAGGCGCTGGCGGATCATGGTTGGGATGACGAAGGCCATGAAATAGACGCCCAGCAATCGGTCGCCTAGGTGGCGAGAAATCAGCCAGTAATCCAGGTTCTTGGTCAGAAAGCCCGTCGCGGAAATGACGAAGAACCCCGCGTTCAGCCCAAAATCTTCGCGGATCAATGCCCACTTGAACTTGAGCGTCGGTCGCCAACGTGCCGCGTACATGCCCAACAGCAACTTCGCGAAGGGCCGAAGAGCCTGGCCGATGACCACCGCCCACGCTCCGGCGTCGAAGAAGATGGCGAGCCCGATTGCCACAGGCGGATAGATGATGAACGATCCCATTGATACAAACGCCGCCGTCCTGAACTTGAAACGGCGCAACAATACGGCCTCTGGAATTGATGACAGAATGGCAGTGATCACCTGCGTGGAAACGAGAATCAACATCGGAGCGACGTTCGGCTGCCTCATCGACGCGGCAATAAAAGGAGAAGCCAAGGCGAAAGCTATGGCCAGCACGGTCCCAAGACCAGCCCCAGCCCAGAAGATCGAAGACACCCGTTCATCTGTGACCTCAGCGCGCTGAATGAGGGATACCGAAAAACCGACGTTGCCAAGCAGTATCAAGAAACTTGCCGCCACGGTAACGGCTGCTATGGCGCCATAGTCGGTTTGGAGGAGAACTCTGGCGAGCACCAAGGTCACCAATAAGGACATCACCTGCACGACCGCATTTTCGATGAGCGTCCAGCGTCCGCCGCTGATGGCCGTGGACCGCATCCGCCCATCGTGCGAAGCAATGTCATCGCCGGCGATATCTGACGATTTCACCTTGCCCTTTTCCGAATCCATCATGACATGACGAGCTTCCGAGCCCAGAATGCTTCGGCATACCGAGACCTGCATTCGATTCCTCTGAGCCGCATCAAGCCGCGCAAGGTTTCGTCGTCAAACCAATCCTTGACGGTCTGAGATGGAAAGGCTGAATGCAACGCCTCGATCTTCGCATCCGCGAGCGCTTTGCCAGCCGGGATGAACAAGTTCGGTCGGCCGAGGTCGCCGTCATATTTCGGAATCTCGTATTCGAGAATCGTTGCCGACCTCGCGACTTGAATCGCCACCTCGCCCAGCAGGCTGTGATCCTGGTGGGCGTCTCCTCGACTGTGCACAAAGATCAATCCGGGCTCGATTGCGTCAACCGCAGCCGCAAACGACTCTTTGACCGCCTCGCCGGACCAAGGCAGAAACCCATCCCGAAAATCGTGGAGGGTGAGGCGCTCGGCGGTTCCTACAAAGGCCTCTGCTCCGGCGCGCGCCTCACTCGCCCGGTTCTGTGGCACAGACATCACAAGAAAGTGCACTGGGACCGAAGGGGACTCGGCGCGAATCTTCAACAGAGTGGCGCCGCAACCAATCTCGATATCGTCAGGATGAGCCCCAACGAGCATTATGGGATCTGTGCCGCCCATCAAATCTTGCAACCGGATCACGTTTGCACTCGATCCCACAACATCCATGGGGGCTGTCCCCCGGCCATCAAGTCATCGAGCCGTTGCTTCTCCTTGAAAGTGTCCATCGGGGCCCAAAACCCGTCGTAGCGAAGCGTAGTCAAGCGGCCGGCGTCTGCCAGATGGGACAGAGGCCCCAACACCAGGTCTTCGCCAGGAGAGACGTGATCAAAGTACGCCTGACGCATTACGAAGAAGCCTCCGTTGATCCACACATCTGATTCGCTGACCGGGACCAGACCTGTCACAACCCCGTCGGATGATTCGACCCTGTGGTACGTCAGAGGAGGCCGGACCGACAAGAATTTCACGATCGCGTCTGATTGTTCGAACTCCTTGACATAAGACTCGAGATCGAGGTCGGTGAGCCCATCCGCGTAATTGACCAGAAACATCTCGTCACCATCGAGGTGTGGGCGGACGGCATTCAAACGGTCACCCACCTCGTTGGTGAGTCCGGTGTCGACGAAAGTGATCTTCCAATCACTGATATCCGAGTTCATCAGCTCGATATCGGTACCGCCGGACAGGACGAAATCGTTCGAAACAGCTTCGTCGTAATTCAAGAAGAAGTCCTTTATCACTTCCGCCTTGTATCCAAGGGCGAGGATGAACTCCGTGTGCCCAAAATGGGCGTAGTACTTCATTACGTGCCAAAGAATTGGCCGAGGTCCGACTGGAACCATCGGCTTGGGAACGTCCTCGGAATACTCCCTCAGGCGGGTCCCCTGGCCGCCACAGAAAAGTACGACCTTCATCTCAGAACACCTCAAGGCTTGGGATCGGCACTACAAACTGACCACCCCAGTCACGAATCCCCACCAGCTGTTCTGATATTTCCGCTCGCAGGTTCCATGGGAGGATCAACACGTAGTCCGGCCGAACTTCGAAGATGTGGTCCGGCTCGTAGACAGGGATATGGGTACCAGGCAAGAAGCGCCCGTGTTTGGCTGGAGATCGATCGACCGTGAACGCCATCAGGTCAGTCCGGATCCCACAGTAGTTGAGGAGCGTATTGCCCTTGCCGGGCGCCCCATATCCGGCTACGACCTTGCCATCTCGCCGAGCGCCAATCAGGAATTCGAGGAGGTCCCGTTTGGTCCGTTCGACCCTTTCTCCGAAATCTGCGTAGGTACCAAGTTGATCGACCCCCTTGGCGGCCTCGATGGCGAACATGTCAGAGGCTCGGGTGGTCACCGGCAAGGTCTCGTTGTCATCCAAACGTCCGAAAATTCTCAGAGAACCACCGTGGGTAGGCAACTCTTCAACATCGAAAATGGTGATTCCATTTGCCGCAAAAATACGGGCGGCGGTGGTGAAGGAAAAGTACGAGAAATGCTCGTGGTAGATGGTGTCGAACTGGTTGAGTTCGACAAGGTTGAACAGGCTCGGAAATTCGATCGTGACGACTCCGCCAGGTGCCAGGAGCCGGGCGATTCCTGCTACGAAGGTGTTGACATCTGGGACTTGGGCCAGCACGTTGTTGCCGACAATCAGGTCCGCTCGAATTCCCCGATCGACCAACCCGATTGCAGTCGGCTCGTCGAAAAATTCGACCACGGTGTCTATTCCGTTCTCGATCGCCACTTCCGCGACATTGGCTGCAGGCTCAACTCCGAGAACCGGAATCCCTTTGCGCGCGAAATACTGCAGAAGGTATCCGTCGTTGGAGGCCAGCTCGACAACCTGGGAATTGCCATCCAACCCGAGCCGGACGGTCATGTCATCTGCGTAGCGGGATGCGTGGGTCAACCAACTGTCCGAGAAGCTCGAGAAGTAGTTGTAATCGGAGAAGATTTCGGCGGGGCTCACATACTCCTCCAGCTGTACAAGCGAACACGACCCACAGACATAAACTTGCAACGGGTAGAAGGGCTCCATCTGCTTGAGCTGATCGGCAGCGAGCATCGACTGACACAGCGGAGACTTACCGAGATCCACCATGGTGAACTCGAGTCTGGCATCGCAGAAGCGGCAACGAGGCGAAGTGGCGTCGGTTCGGACAGGAGCGATGTTGGTAGCCGTCATTGTTGTTCCCCCGTCCACCGCAAATCACGGTCGAGCGCTCCAGACACCAATAGTTCTTGGATCCGTTTGATCCTCATGTAATTGCTCCCGAGAAACTCGTCCTCAGTGAGGCCGGCTCCGATGAAGGCGTCTGCCATCTGTTTGGCTCCCGCTCGCACGGTCCACCTTGGTTTGAAACTATCGAGAATGGACTCCGCCTTCGAAAAATCCACCCTGTAATCGCGAGTATCGGGTTCGCCGCCTTCCGCGAATGTGACCTCACTATCGGCGACAGCCTCTCCGACCATGAGAGCCACGTCGCGGATCTGGTAATTCTCGCCGTTGCGTCCGATGTTGATCGCCTCGTTGTGGACCAGCTCCCGGGGAGCCGTGAGTGCGGCGATCGCTCCAGCACAGATATCCTCTACGTGAACCAATGGTCGCCAAGGTGATCCGTCAGACAGGATCTTCACCTGTCCAGTTGTCACCGCCCAGCCGGTCAAATTATTGATCACGATGTCACAGCGCAGCTGGGGAGACATCCCATATGCAGTGGCGTTGCGCATGTATACGGGAGTGAACTCGTCGTCGGCCAGCAACGCGATGTCGCGCTCTGCCAATACCTTGGACTCTCCATATGGGGTCACGGGTGCCATGGGTGCATCTTCGTCCAACAGCCCACCTGACGATGCACCGTAGAGCGAACAAGAAGATGCGAACACGAAGCGCTTCACGCCTGCCGTTTTCGCGGCCTTCGCCGCTCTGACCGAGGCTCTGTGATTGATTTCATATGTGATGTCCGGATTGAGATCACCCAACGGATCGTTGGAGAGGGCGGCGAGGTGAATCACCCCATCAAAACCATCGAGATCGGTCGGGACGATCGAACGTATATCGCGTCTAGGTGGCGATTGTGCACCACTGCCTCCCGGAAACCCGCAGCCGTCGAAAAAGGCCAGGTCGTAACCTTGCGGATCATGTCCCGCTGCCTCGAGCATCGGCATCATCACGGCGCCGATATAGCCGCGATGACCTGTAACGAGCACCCTCATTGGGCGCCGCAGATCCGGACGCGAGCATGACATGACAGTTTCAACTGGTCGCCTCCCTGGCATGGACGGACGAATTGTCCCGTGAACGCCTCCAGCCTATCGCCATCTCGGTTGGTACTCCATCGTTCATACCTTCATCAGCTCCTCCCAGCCGGTAGCCTGATCGTCGTATTCGCCCAAGAGCTTGACCCGAGGAGGCGTCAGTGCAGATCACCAAGACCGTACGTCTGACCGGAGAGTCGAACGACACGATCGAAGGCGCCATAGAAGCGGTCCTGGCTCGGGCGACCGCATCGCTCCAGGCAGTCGAAGCCTACGAAGTCATACGGGTGGGCGGGCGCCTGGACGCGGACGGCGGCGACTGGATCCATGAGGTGACGGTGGACGTCACATTCGGAGTCAAGGACGCACCGGCCCATCGGTGATGGCCGAACTTCTCGACCTCGGGGAGGGCATCCATCAGGTGACCCTCCCACTACCGCTTGCCAGTCCTAGTTCTGTCAACTGCTACCTGATCGAGGGAGACAACGGGTTGACCCTGATCGACTGCGGTGTCCTGGACCCTGCCACGCTCGCCACGCTTGAAGATGCGATCGCCGAGGTCTGTGGAGGAGAACCTGAACTCGACCGACTGATCGGATCGCATCTGCATCCAGATCACATGGCCGCTGCATCGGAAATCGTCGATCGCTACGGATGCGAATTCGTGATGCACTCAACTACCCAAGACCAGATCGACGGATACAACGACTGGACGAAACGCCGCGATGAGGTCGTCGATCTGGTGCGAATCCACGGGGCGGACGAAGAGTCCATTGCCGCGTTCGGGGAGGTGTGGCCTCGTCCTGAATGGGCGGGCGAAGCCATCCCGCCCACTAGACCGGTCAGGGGAGGCGACACCGTCGCCCTTGGAGCCAATCGCGAATTAGCCGTTGTCTACACACCTGGCCACCACATCACTCATATCTGTCTCCTAGATTCGGTGACCGGGCATCTCTTCTCCGGTGACCATGTGCTCCCCCGGATCACTCCGTACATCGCGCTAGACCCGGAGGGAAACGACGCACTCGGCAGCTTCTTGCACAGCCTGGGCGAGATTGAAGATATCGACCCCGGACTCACCTACCCGGCGCATGGAGCCATTATCGAACAAGGCAGGGCCAGAGCACGCCAGATCGCACTGCATCACGAAAGGAGAATCCGTTCGATGCTCGACCAAACGCGCCGGACTCCACTCACCGCGTGGCAGATCATGAAAGCGAGTTTCAGACCGGACCTCGACACCATGAATCAGTATCTAGCCTTCCAGGAGACACTCGCTCACCTCGATCACATGGTCAAGACCGGCCGAACAAGACGCATCGAAGACGGGACCCAAGTGCGGTTTGGGCGATGAACGAAGGCCCATTCCATCTATCAACCGAAGATGGCATCGCCCTCGAAGCACGTTGGGACCTCGCAGAAAATCCAGCATCCGCCGTCGTCTTCTGCCATCCCCACCCCCAGCACGGCGGAACCATGGCGGCCCCGCTGATGGACAAGGTCACGAACCACCTGGTCGAGGCCGGGTTCTGCGTCCTCCGGTTCAACTTTCGCGGCGTGGGCATCTCAGAAGGAACGTGGGGCGACGGGATCGAAGAGATGCGAGACATAACTTCGGCAATGGTCGAGGCGTCTGCGTCTGGCCTCGAGACCCGCCTCGGTGGATGGTCCTTTGGCGCAGCGACCGCATTACGATGGCAGGCCGCCAAGGACGACTCGACCACATTTTGTGGCATTTCGCCACCGGTGGCGGGACTCCCGAAAGTAGACGACCTGCGACCGGCCAAGCGGACCATCATCATGGGCGAGAGAGATCAACTGATCGACTTCGACGACTCCCAAGCGTACGCGAACTCGATTGCAGCCCGGTTCGTCCAAGTTTCCTCAGATCACTTCTTCTTCTACCGCGAGGAACGGGTAGCCGAGCACATGATCGAAGCCTTCACCGGCTGACTACGAAATACGCGTTTATCGGCAGCCCACGGCTGCCGATAAACTTCATCTGACTCAATGCTCGGAACGAAGCCTTGACCCCTGCAGTAACCATCGGCCTACCGGTGTACAACGGAGAAAACTACCTGAGCGCGGCAATCGACGCGCTCCTGGCCCAAACCTTCGTGGATTTCACGCTGGTGATATCCGACAACGCGTCGACTGACGCAACCGAAGAGATCTGCAGGTCTGCCGCCCGCTCTGATCAACGGATCCGCTACGTCCGCCAAGAATCCAACCTGGGAGCAGCCCCCAATTACAACGTCGTATTCGCAGACGTTGATAGCCCCCTCTTCATGTGGGCCACCCACGACGACTTAAAATATCCAGCGTATGTCAAGAAATGTGTCGAGACGCTCAACGAGCAACCGGACACCGTGCTCGCCTATGCGCGCTATGAAGAAATCGATGGCGAGGGCAAGCGAGGCGCACGGGCTGAGCCGCGTCC
>CALCCX010000429.1 GCA_937900165.1 uncultured Acidimicrobiia bacterium
GAACCTCCACGTCGTTCGCTACGGTCGCCCCTCCGTTCAGGGTAACGAGAAGATTGTTGGCGGGGCTGGTCGGGTCGCCGTCGAGGTCGGGCCCCATCGTCCAGTCGATGCTGATGACACCGTCGGCATTCGAAGTGAGCCATTGGTAATCGCGGCCGTTGCCGAGTGAGCCGCCGCCGACCGCCCTGACTTCGGCCACCGCTCCCGTGGACGCCTGGCCCTGATCATCCGTGATCGAGAACAGAACCGGCGCGGGCAACGCCTGACCGGGTTGGCCGACCTGGCCGAGGCCGGAGACGAAAGTTCCGGCGACGGAATTTGCGAAATCGGTGAAGGCGATTCCAGCATCTCCGTAGGCGGCCGTGTACAGGCCGATCCCGAATGGCGTGAACCCCATGTCGAGTTGCTGGGGAACTGAAGTCCGTGTGATCGAGTCGACGAGTCCTACCATCGCCTTCGAGGCACCCGAGACATCGATGTATAGAGTCTGCCCGGCAGCAGGCAGATCCACGACCGCCCGGTCTCCGTTCGCCGAGACCTCGATGGTCGCGGGTCCGTCCCCGACTCCGCTCGCGAGAAGTCGTGGGGCGTTGCCCATGAACAGGAATTTCGTCATGAGCCAGGGACGACGGACTTCGAGCCAATAGCTTCCGCCGTTGTCTTCGGTTCTCGAAACGACGAGCAGGGCCTTGCCGTCGGGTGTGAACGCCACGTCGAGTGGGGTTCCCATGGGAGTCCACGTCCCGGTCTGCGAAGCAAAGATCAGGCGGTTCGCATTCAGCGACACCCGGTGCAGCTTGCCGGTATCGGCGGCATAGATGGTCCACAGGCCGCTGGGGTGGATCGCGAGTCCCCGTGACTGGCCACTGGGATCGGCGAACACCGGATAGACGATCTCTCCATTGGGCTGCACACCGCGGATGCGGAACATACGGATGCCGCCATTGAGGAAATCTTCGACGCGCATCTCAATCCGACGGTCCAGGAAGTGAACTCGACAGAACCCGAGGGAACCATTCTGGCCACGGTGCCCGAGGCGGGCGCCTCACTTCTCGAAGGTTCGGGAGTCATCATTGAGGTGTCGACCGGCATCCCGCCGTTCCTCGAGATTCCCGACCTGCGCACTCTGAGCGCGGCCGCGGCGGCCGACGCGATCAATCAGGCGGCTGCCGAACTCGAGATAGTCATCAACATCACCACAACCTTCCAAGACACCGTCAACCCGGACCTGATAGGCGTTGTTATATCCACGTCTCCGGGTGCCGGTGGCCAGGTTCAGGACGGCGGTACCCTCACTCTGGAAATCGGCAAGCAGGCACCGCCTCCACCTCCGCCGCCGGACGGCTAACGGCGGACGATGGTTCGAGCCTTCTCAAGGGTCTTCGAGATTTTCGGCCAGAGCCTCCCTCGACGTGTGCCCAAGCACAGCTTCGACCTTGCCGAGGCCAAGCTCCTGCATTCGGTCTTTCATCGCATCAGGCGAGCCACCCCCGAATCCAGCCAAGCCGGCAGGCCACTCAGAGCGCGAAAACTTTAAACACCGTAAACTATTGACAACTCATGAATAGGGCGGCAGGGTGCGGACATGCGGTATGCAGCACCCGGCACCGTCCGATCCGACGATCACCGTCCTCCTGTCGACTCGGACACCGCGCCAAAGCCGGGTGCTGCCACCCGCATCTCGTCCCAAGCCAGGACGATCATCACACCCGTCCTATGGACCCCGAACGTCGGCCGAGCCGTGCCGGCCACCCACCCGTACATCCGCACCTTCTGGACACCGGCAATCGGTGCTTCGGCAACCGCCGACCTGCTGAGACTGATCCAAGCGGCCCGAAAAAAGGTACCCATGAGGCATCCGCTGTACCTACACGTCCTGACCGCAGAAGGCCTTGCAGCTCACTTCGGTTCCCACGTCCTCATCAGACCTGACGTTCCCCTCATTGGACCTCGCCAACTCAAACGCCTACCCCTGCGAATCCGCCGTCTGCACGACCAAGCAATCAAACAACTGGGAGCAGACGGAATCTGGAAAGGGATCTAGATCAGACCCAACCCGGCTACTGCGTCCCGCTCTTCTTGCAGTTCGGTCACAGACGCATCGATCTTGGCTCTGGAGAACTCGTCGATGTCCAGACCCTGCACGATCGAATAGACACCGCCGGTACAGGTGACAGGGAAAGACGAGATCAAACCTTCTGGCACGCCGTAGCTGGAGTCCGAGCGGACCGCCATCGAGACCCAATCACCGTTCGGCGTCCCGCCAACCCAATCATGAATGTGATCGATCGCCGCACTGGCGGCGGATGCAGCACTCGAAGCTCCTCTGGCATCGATGATCGCCTTGCCGCGTTGTTGCACCGTCGGTATGAATGTGCTCTCGATCCAGCCCTGGTCCCCAACCACCTCTGCGGCAATCCGGCCATTGACTTCACAATGAAACAGGTCTGGGTATTGGGTGGCAGAGTGATTTCCCCAAATCGTCATCTTGGTGATGTCGTTCACCGAAACGCCGAGCTTTTGGTCGAGTTGGCTCTTGGCGCGATTGTGATCAAGCCTTGTCATGGCTGTGAAACGTTCTCCTGGGATATCAGGGGCGTTGTTCATGGCAATCAGACAATTGGTGTTCGCCGGGTTGCCAACCACGATCACTTTGATGTCGTCCGCCGCACTGTCGTTCAAAGCCTTGCCCTGGACGGTGAAGATCGCACCGTTTGCTTCGAGCAGGTCCTTGCGCTGCATGTCGGCGGTACGGGGCCGCGAGCCAACCAACATCGCAATGTTGGCCCCCGAAAATGCCTCATTTGGATCTGAGGTCAACACGACGTCGGCGAGCAGCGGAAACGCCCCGTCGTCCAGCTCCATCTTCACCCCATCCAACGCACCCATGGCAGGGGGAATCTCCAACAGTCGGAGGTTGACTGGTTGGTCGGGGCCGAGCATCGAACCAGAGGCGACCCTGAACAACAGGCTGTATCCGATTTGGCCGGCGGCACCGGTAACCGCGACGTTCAAAGCCTGTTTCATCTGAGACCTACCCTCGAGCGGAGTTCGCGCACTCACGCTAACACCGCAGACGAAGCACTCTCGGTCCCGATTCTCGCGACCCTACGATTGTCAGATGCAGGACCAGCTCGACCGGGCGGCGGACGCCCTCGCCTTCACCCACAGCATCCTGGTCTTCACCGGTGCAGGGATCTCCACAGAATCGGGCATCCCGGACTTTCGAGGGCCTGATGGCATCTGGACCAAGGTCGACCCTGCCGAGTTCACCATCGAACGCTATCTCAGCTCTCCCCAGACCCGAGTCCGGAGTTGGAGCATGTGGTCGTCGTCTCCGCTGCGCAAAGCTCAACCCAATCTCGGTCATCTGGCCATCACGAAGTTGCACAAGGCCGGTCGGGTGATCGAGATCGGAAGAGCACACGTCTGAACTCCAGTCACACTGATATATCTC
>CALCCX010000430.1 GCA_937900165.1 uncultured Acidimicrobiia bacterium
GAGCATGGTATAGTGATGTGATACTGGGATGGTGATCTTTCATGTGTTTTTTTTTTCAAGCAGAAGACGGCATACGAGATATATCAGTGTGACTGGAGTTCAGACGTGTGCTCTTCCGATCTCGATCAGTCGCCTCCCGGAGCTGCCGAGTTCGGCGAGATTTCGCCTGGCGTCTTCCAGCGATCCACCCACGAGGCGCTTTTCGATCTCGGTCGCCTGGCCATTGAGCCTGGCATCGTCCAGTGTCACGTGCAGGATCTCGGGGCCCGCCATGCTCACAGTCACCCTGGTTTTACCCTCGCTCCACGAGCCGATCCAAACACCCCCCTTGATCTTGACCATCCACCCATCCCTGCTTGCCCGATTCGGCTGATCCTCGAGCCAGTCCGGGTCGACGAATCGGCTGTCGAGTTCGGCGAGGTGTTCGTTCTCCGCCTCGGTCAATTCACCCGGCGCTTGGTCCAGGCCGATTGCCTTGCCGTAGGCGTGCACGGCCGCGTCGCGGAAGGCGGCGGGGTCGGTCGGGGTGGGGGCGATGTAACGTCTCATCAAACGTTCGAGTTCGGCTCTGCAATGGTCGGTGGGGGAGGAGAGGGTGGCCGCCGCCGCGGCGTGATCGAATCTGGTGATCAGGTTGCCGACGACGATCACCGCCTGGTCGATCTGGCCTGCCCCATGACCGCAGATCTTGGTGTCGCCCACAACGATGTCACCTCCTGCGTCGATCCCGGCTTCGATTCCCACCGTTCGAAAGGCCGAGATGGCCGGCTCCAGCAGGGTGTTCACCGCAATCGACCTGACGGGGGGAGCATCCGTGGCTTGGATAGTGATCTGGAAGAAGAGCTGCCCATCGTCGAGGTAGACGGGTCCGCCGCCGACCTCGCGCCGGAAGATCGGCAGGCCCTGAGCCCGGCACCAATCTTGGTCGACCTCCTCCAGGCGACGATGCAGCCCGATCGACACATACGGTTCGGCTGGAGTCATAAACGACAGGGTCGGCGGCGAGCCATCAGACACCCCAAGCGCGATGGCGTGCCAAAGGGTCTGGCTTCTCAACGCCGAGACCCGCCCGAAGTCGATGATCCTCAGTCCGCGCATCGGAAACACTTCACTTCCAGTTCGTCGATCCGATGCCGGTAGGCGACGGCGGCCTCTTCGCCTTCGAGCAGCGGCCGGTCGGTCTCGCTGATGTCGTCAGGACGCACCAGGCATATCCAGCCTGCCTCGTACGGATCTCGATTGGCTACCAGAATGTCGTCTTCGAAGGCCTGGTCGTTGGCGGTCACCACCTCGCCGGCGAATGGAGTGTGGATCGGTCCGACCCACTTCGAGCTTTCGACGGTGGCCACCGACCCACCGGCTTTGACTTTCCTGCCAGAACGTTTGATGTGGATCGAGACCAGCTTGCCCATGCGGGTCTGGGCGACGTCGGTCATCCCGAGGCGGACCAGGTCCCCCTCAGGTCTGACCCAAAGATCGCCCTCGATGTCATAGAGGCGATCGTCAGGGATATGACAGCCCTGGTAGACGCTCATGATTCGCCGCAGCTGATCCCTTCGGACTCGAGGAACGCCTGGTAGGCGGCGATGCCTTCGTCACCTGTCACCAATTCAGCGGACTCTTCGGCCCAGTTGGAGGGCTGGATGCGAACGAACCATCCCTCTCCGTACGGGTCGCGGTTGACGACGCCGGGGTCGGTGGCGAGCAACGGATTGGTCTCCAATATCTCCCCTGTACATGGCGACGTGACCGGGCCCACCCACTTGGAACTTTCGATCGTTCCGAGGCTCCTGCCCCGCTTCGACGGCCGCCCGACCGCCTTGGGCATCGCCGAGAGGATTCCCTGGGCGAGGTTTTGAGCTACGTCGGTGACGCCGACGGTCACCGAGCTATCGTCTTCGACTCGGCACCAGACGTGTTTTTCCGGCCAGTACAAGAGATCCTCGGGGATGTTGCATCCTCGTACGTCAGCCATTCACTTCCTCCTTGTCATGAGCGCCGGCCAGGTGATATAGGAACATGTCGAAGGCCACAACCCTGATCTCTCGGCTGTACTCGGTGAGGAAGGTCGGATCATTCAGTCGCGGTTTGACTTCCTTTTGGTACGACTCGTCACACATCGGGCAGTCGAGGCGGTAATAGCGGCGGCCGGTGCGACTCTGCCACGTCTTGACCTCATCGGCGTGTTCGTCGGTGAGATGGGCATGGCCTTCTGGACGGGGGCCCTCGAAATCACAGAAAGGACAATTCATCGCGAAGCCCCAAGGTCGGCCATGCCTGCCGCTGTTGCGGCCCTCACGAGCGCGACTATCGAAGACCCCGCCGCAGTGCCGGTCACCTGGCCGGCCTCTGGCAGTTTGGTGGCCAGACCGGCCGATACGAGGTCTGAAACGGTTTCGCCTGCCGAAAGTTGGTCGCCCCCTGCTCACTCCGCCAGGTCTGACGCCCTCCTCCCCGCCGCGCCGTCCAGCCCCTCCCGCATCGCGAACGCCACCGGCTCCGACGCCATCCACAGCGCCCC
>CALCCX010000431.1 GCA_937900165.1 uncultured Acidimicrobiia bacterium
GCTTCATACCGAGGCTGCGGACGTGGCATACATCGACCAGCGATTCGACGACATCGACAAATACGCGCCAGGGGTCCTCTCTCATGCGCTGACCCCACTCGATCGTGTCCCGATTCACAACATCAACATCGGGATCGGCGTTTCCCGTCGTGAGTACCGGCAGGCCACTGAGTATGCGGTCGACGTTCTCTCAGACGATTTCGGGATCAACCTGCCGAAGAACCCAAACAAAGGTCAGGTCATGGCGGGAGTTGCCACGGTCAAGCTGGCATTGCGTGGCAAGACCAGCGATGACCTGCTGGCACTTGCACCCATGGACGATCCCGAACTGCACGCGGTCATGGGGATACTGATGAAGACTGCGACCAACGCCTACTGGGCAACTCCCAATCTGGTCCCGCTGATTGCATTCAAGATGTGCGAACTTTCTGTGAAACACGGGAACAGTGGGTTGTCTGCCTACGGATACGCTCTCTATGGAATGATCACTTCGGCGGCGTTGGGTCAGGTCGAGGTCGGACAGCGATTTGGCCAACTTGCGATGGATCTGCTGGACAAGACCGGCGACACCTATCTTGTCGGGAAGACAGCCCTTCTCTGGCAAGGGTTCATCCGGCACAACAAGGTCCCCATCCGTGAGTGCGGCGCTGCGATCCTCGGTGCTTACGACATTGCTCTCGACGCCGGCGACGTCGAAAACGCGGTGTACTGCGGGACGGTCGGATTCTACGCCGAAGTCCTTGCCGGTCATCCGATTCCCTGGCTGAGGGATCGCTACACCGGGTACGTCGAGGCCATGCTCGATAGCGGTCAGGACCAGACCATCGGTGCTCTACGGGCCTGGCTCCAATGTATCGACAACCTTTCAGACTCGGAAATAGTGAACTCAGAGCTCGTCGGCGCCACCGTCGACTTCACCACGAGATTGCCGGAACTGATTCGGGCGGAACGGGGGACTGCCATTCCGGTCGAGGCGGCTGCAGCCGCCGGTGGCGGTGACAAGACCAAACCCGATTCGCCTTTTCCCAAATTCGATGAAGTCACCAAGGACATGGTGGCGGACAAGGGCATGTTCACGCTCTGGTCGTACCCGCCCGGCAAGAAAGACAAGGACAGCGAAAAGCTGCTGTGCCAAATCCCCACGGGCATGCTCGGCAAGCAGTTCATGATCTCGACGAGCGTTTCCGGCGGCGGATTCTTCACTGGGTTTCCGCTGAACGAGCGCGTGGTCAAGTGGGAGCTGCGCGATCGCCAGCTCGTGCTCATCGAACCCGAGACGCGCTTCGTGATCAACAAGTCGAAAGAGGTCGCGGACGTCGTGCGCCGCACCTATCCCGACAGCATCCTCGTCGCGGTTCCCATCGTCACCAAAGCGCCGGGCGGTGATCCCGTGGTCGACCAGCGAGCCGATTTCGGGCGGGAATGGCTGGGAGTCCAGAAAGACGAAGAATCCGGCCCCAGGCGAGGCCCAGAAAGTCGGCGCGGGCACCGACTCGTCGGCCCCGAGGTCGTCATCAGAAGGGATTGCACTGGTCGTGAACTCGGACCCGATGTTCCACAACATCCAGCCTCGTCCCAGGTCGTCTATCGCGTCGATCTGCTCGCGGACCTGAGCGCTGGTGTAGCTGAAGTCCTGAAGCCAGGGTCGGACGATCGCCTGGGAGCCGCTCAACCGGACGATGGCATCGTTTGTGCCATTGCGAACCACGGGCCCCGGATAGTCCTTGGGGACGGTGAATCCGTACCAGCCGACCGAATACAGGCTCGGATACACCATTGGAGAGACGACGTCGACCGCCGAGGCGATCGCTTCGAGCTGCTGGCCGATGCCACCCTCATGGGTCTTGTTGGTGATGAACCCGAAGATGTCCGCGGCGGTCGCGCAGCCATTGCCTACCAGCGTCTCGCGGGCCCGAGCGAGAAAAGCCGTGATCGTGTTCTGGCGGCCGGTTGGCCCGGCCGGACCGCCAAACAGCAGGTCCGATTTGTCTCCGTCGGGAAACCGCACGTAGTCGAATTGGATCTCGTCGATCCCCGCCACACATGCGGCTAATGCCAGGTCGATGGCGTAGCGCTGCGCGTCAGGATCGTATGGGTCGAGGAAGTTCTGACCGTTGCGTTCCATCGGCCTGCCGGTGTTCGAGTCGATGACCGCCCACTCCGGCCGTTGTTCGGCGACGATTGGGTCCTGAAAGGTGACGATCCGAGCAATCGTGTAGAGCCCGACGGATCGAGCGTCGCCGACCCGGTCGACGAGACTTGTAGAAGGCTCGCTGAGGGCCCCGAGGTCGCCGACGGTGGCCACCCCGAGATCATCAAAATAGACGTCCCCATTTTCGTTCTTGACATCGATCATCAGCGTGTTGATTCCGGTCGTGGCGGCGATGTTCAGCATGTCCACCCAGCCGGCGTCGTCTCCCGCAACCCAGCCGGCCACGTGGATGGCTCGCACGATCCGGGGAGCCATCGTCACCGTCATCCAGTCGGTGTCCCCATCCCATGTGAGCGCCTGGGGGGCATAGCCGACCCGTTCGACCGAGATGTCTCCTGCGCCGACCGCTGTCAGCATGAAACGGCCGTCACTGCGCGAGCTATCCACTTGATCGCCCGATCTCAGGGTTGCGTCGGAAAGCGGCACTCCACGGCGGTTCAGGATCTGGCCGGTCAGTGTGCCACCTGACTGGTCGGATTGGCCGGGAGAGATATTGCCAAACAACACGGCCAAGGCGATGCTGCCGACGACAAAGAGAT
>CALCCX010000432.1 GCA_937900165.1 uncultured Acidimicrobiia bacterium
TGAAGTTGCCGAGAGTGACAGTGGTGCTTGCAGGAATCGGTGTGGTGGCCTTGGCCGGCGGCGTCATGTGGCTCGCGCTCCGCGCTTCGGGTTGGATGCGACAAATGCCAGATGTCGTTCGGGTCACCCAAGAACAGGTGCGTTCGGCCCGTTTTGGCCTCGCACGTCTCCGGGCCCTGCGGGTGCCGCCGACCGGGTCACCCGACGGGCCAAGGCAGACGAATGAGGTCATCAGCAATGTGTCAGGCGAAGGTCTGGAACCTCCCGCTACCGAGTGGGTCGACAACTCCGAGGCGTAGCAGTTCAGGTCTATCCACCGGGATGGCATGGCAACTCAATAGGCTGTTGCGATGGAACTCTTGACCAACCCAGACACTTGGGTCGCCCTATTCACTCTGACGATTCTCGAGATCGTTCTCGGAATCGACAACATCATCTTCATTTCGATCTTGGCTGCCAAGCTTCCCGAGAGCCAGCAGGCCAAGGCGAGAAACGTCGGTCTGGGCCTGGCGCTGGTGATGCGGATCTTGCTGTTGCTGAGCATCTCTTGGGTGATCGGCCTCACGGGGACATTGTTCGAGGTTCTCGGCATGGACGTTTCGGGGCGCGACATCATCCTGATCGGCGGTGGTCTCTTCCTGCTCGGAAAGGCAACGTATGAGATTCACGAAAAGTTGGAAGGAGAAGAGCCAACCGGAGGGCCTGGTAAGGCGACGGCCACCTTTGCAGGCATCATCGTGCAGATCGGGATCCTAGACATGGTCTTCAGCCTCGACTCGGTGATCACCGCGGTTGGCATGGCGGATGAAATCGCAGTGATGGTCGCCGCGGTCATGATCGCAATCGGCGGCATGCTGGCGTCGGCCGGGGCGATTGCCGGGTTTGTCAACAACCATCCAACCGTCAAGATGCTGGCTCTGGGCTTCCTGCTTCTCATCGGAATGTCGTTGGTTGCCGAAGGCTTCGACGCCAAGATCGAAAAGGCCTACATCTACTTCGCTATGGGCTTTTCGGTTTTCGTGGAGGTGCTCAATCTTCGGGTCAAGGCCAGGAAGAAGGTGAAGAGCAAACCGGTCGAGCTGCGACCGACCTTTGTCAAGGAGCCCGAAGCGTCTGGGGCAGTGGGCAACCTGGTCAAGAAATAGCTGTCAGCCCCGGCCGATGGTTGGGGTGTTCAGGCCTCGCTGATGGCTGCGGCGATTCGGTCGCCGATCTCTGACGTGGAGGCGCCCATGTCCGGGCCGCCCATTGTCGCCAGAGTCGGCAGCACCGCGGCGGCGGCCCGCTCTACCGCGGCAGCCGCGTCTGTTTCGCCGAGGTGCGAAAGAGCCAATGCCGTTGACAGAACCGCGGCGACCGGGTTGGCCCAGCCGTTGCCCGCAATGTCGGGGGCCGAGCCGTGCACCGGCTCGAACATCGACGGAAATCGTTTTTCGGGGTCGAGGTTGCCGGATGCGGCCAGTCCCAGTCCACCCTGCACCGCTGCCCCCAGATCGGTGATGATGTCGCCGAACAGGTTGTCGGTGACGATCACATCGAAGCGGCCTGGATCGTTTACGAGGTACAGGCACGCCGCATCGACGTGCACGTAGTCGAGTTCGATGGTTGGGAATTCGGCGTTGAGTTCCTGGGCGGTCCTCCACCACAGATCGCCCGCGTAGGCGAGCACATTGGTTTTGTGACATACGGTCAGCCGTTTGTCTCGCAGCATGGCCTGGTCGTAGGCAAAGCGGATGGCCCGTTCCACGCCCTTGCGGGTGTTCATCGAATCCTGGGTGGCGACCTCGTCAGGTGTACCTGTCTTGAAGCTGCCGCCGATTCCCGCATACAGGCCCTCGGTGTTTTCGCGGATGATCACGATGTTGCACTGCTCAGGAGTGAGTCCGGCGATCGGGCTCGGCACCCCTGGGTATAGCTTGACCGGCCGCAGGTTGATGTACTGGTCGAAGTCGAACCTGAGCTTGAGCAGCAGGCCCCGCTCGATCACTCCAGGTGGAACGTCAGGGGTACCGACCGCCCCGAGCAGGATCGCATCGAATTCGGCCAGTTCGGCCTGGGTGGATTCGGGCAGAACCTCGCCGGTCCTCAGGTAGCGCCCGCCCCCGAGGTCGTACTCGTGAACCTCTACAGCGAAGTCGAAATGGGCGGCCGCCGCCTCGAGCGCCTTCACGGCCTCGGCCGTCACTTCGATTCCGACCCCGTCACCGGGAATCGTGGCTATTCGGTAGGAACGATCAGACATGGTCAGTGAGGTTAGAGGTGTCAGAGGCCGGGCGAATTAATCGCTCGAGGCGTCCCCCTGATGAGCTGGAATGAGGGAGTTGATGACTTGCCAACCGACTTTGTCTGGGTCGAATTGTTCGGGGACCCGTGCCTTGGACAGAAGGGCCGGTCTGAGAGCCCAGGCTTGATTTGCTCATTGCGTTGGCAGGTCCGTGAGAAAACGAGAGACTGCGCGGGAGGACCGCAGACGGTGAAACGACAGGTGCCGGAAATCTGGATTCTGCATGGCCTGGTCGTACAGGTCGCGCATTTCTGGATGGGTTGTCCAGCTCCAAACGAGAAGGTTTTCCTTTCGTGAAACAAGGTTCCGCCAACCCTCCACATTGCCGTTCCAGAGCTTCTGTCTGGTCACCACTCTGCGAACAGTTCGAGGTACCAGGCGGCCCATGACCTTCCATCGAGGAGGATCTGTGAACACGACGGTGTCGGCGCGAGCCCAGACGATGTCACGTACCCTCGGATAGTTGCCGTCGATCACCCAGCCGTCCTGTTCGGCGATATCGCCGACGGCCTCGCGGAAGGGCTCAGTCGCTATCTCTCCCCAGTCGGGCAGGTGGGCGATCGAGTCGAGTCCCAGGTATGGCAGATCGAGCCGTTCGGCTATCGACTTTGCCAATGTCGTCTTTCCCGAACCGGTAGCGCCCATGACGCTGATTCTCCGCATCAACAGATTCTGCCACCGAAGCCCTCAGGCATCTCGTTCGGCGGCGGTCAGGGCGACCCGAATCCGCTTCTCGCTGACCGGGCCCTGCACTCCCAGGGATTGGGCGTACAGACTCACCCGCAGCTCTTGCAGCATCCAGGTGATCTCAAGCAGGTCTGGGGTGAAACCGTGGGCATCGACGAGGCCGTCGTGGGCGGACTCGAGATCCTGGATCCTGGCCGTCAGGTCCTGGTCTCTGGCCACGTTGTCGGTCAGGCGGCTGAGACGATGGGCCACCCCATCGACGTAGCGGACTACGTGAGGGAGGCGATCGGCGCCGAGGCCTGCGAGGAAACCTGGGTAGATGAGGCGTCCGAGCTGATCGACCATGTCATCGATCGACGGCTGAAAAACCGGGGAGGTAGTTGCCTCGATTTCTTGTTCGATGGCGCGGGTGGTGGTGAGGATGACAATGGCGTGACGGGAGATCGCTTCGACCTGTTCGCCAAGCAGGCGGCGAGCCGTAGAGACGAGCCGCGCAAACGTCGGTTCGCTCCAGGCGGGACCACCTTCGATGGCGAGGATCTCGTCGAGTGCGCAGGCGAGCACGTCCTCCGTGAACTCGTCGACTGATCCGTACGGCCCGGTGGCCAACGCCAAAGTCAGGTCGTTGGTGATGGTTGAGGTGACCAGACGCCTGGGAGACGGCAGGGTCAACAAGATCAGGCGTCGGGTTCCGTCCCACATGGCGCTGGCCTGCTCGTCGGCGGTGGCCAGGACTCGCAGGCCGACAGTCTCGCCTTCGTCGATCAGGGCCGGGTAGACGGTCGAGGTGTGATGGGGTCCTCGGATCTCGATCTCGGACGGCAGCTCGCCGATCGTCCATTCGACCAGCCCGGTCTCCTCGATGTCGAAGTCGGTTTCGGCGATGGCCGATGTCGCCTCCGTCGTCAGCTTCTCCTTGATCGACGTCAGGTCATCACCGATGGCGATGACCTCGCCTGTGTGGTCTGTGATGCGAAACGTCATCCTCAGGTGGTGGGGGAGTGCTTCGAAATCGAAATCGTCCAGCGGTACCGGCAGGCCGCTGAGTCGAGCCAAGGTGCGGCGTACCGTCGAGAGCAGTGGACCTTGCGACGGATCGAGATCGGGCAGGATCGCCGCGACCGTGTCAGGGATTGGTACGAACTCCTTGCGGATCTGTTTGGGAAGGGTGCGGATCAGGGCGGCGACCAACTCCTGTCGATGTCCAGGGACCTGCCATTCGAACAGCGACGGATCGACCCGCTCCAGGACCGACACAGGGACGTCGACGGTGACCCCGTCCGCCTCGCTGGTCGGATCGAACTCGTAGCTGAGCGCCAGAGCCAGGTCACCGTGATGCCAAACCTCCGGAAAGGCGGACTCGTCTGGGCCGCTCACGTCGGGTTCGATCAGATCGTCTATCGACATGTCGAGCAGGTGCGGATCCTCTGCTCGCGCGTCCCGCCACCAAGCATCGAAATGGCGGGTCGATGCAGCATCGGCAGGAATCCGGGCGGCGTAGAAGTCGTGGATGACGTCCTCGTCGACCAGCAGGTCGGCGCTGCGTTTGCGGGCCTCCAGCGCCAAGACCTCGTCGATCCGAGCGGCGTTGTGGACGATGAACGCATGGTCCGACTCCCATTCGCCCAGCACCAGCGCGTGGTGGATGAACAGCTCGCGGGCGGCCGCCTGGTCAACCCTCGAATACTGGATCCGCCGCTCCGTGACCAACGGCATGCCGAACATGGTCACCGTTTCGTAGGCGACCACTGAGCCACGCTCTCGCTCCCACCACGGATCCGAATACGCTCGCTTGATGAGATGTGGGGCGATCTCCTCGATCCAGGCGGGATCGATCGGGGCGACGCTGCGGGCCCACAGCCGGGTCGTCTCGACCAGGGCGCCTGCCATCACCCACTCTGGGTTGGCCTTGAACTGTGACGACCCTGGGTTGATGGCGAACTTGGACCCTCTCGCTCCCCGGTATTCGTGGCTGTCCGGGTCCTTGGTGCCGACCTGGCTCAGCAGACCGGCCAGCAGGGAGCGGTGGATGGCCTCTCGGTCGGCGGGGGCGCGGTTCATGGTCAAACCGAGGAGATCGGAAGAGCACACGTCTGAACTCCAGTCACACTGATATAGCTCGTATGCCGTCTTCTGCTTGAAAAAAAAAAAAAAGAGAGAGAGAGCAG
>CALCCX010000433.1 GCA_937900165.1 uncultured Acidimicrobiia bacterium
GAGTTCAGACGTGTGCTCTTCCGATCTAACGCTGGCCGAACAGTTCAACGGGCATCTGCTCGGCGAAGGAACCGTCTCCTCGGTCTTGTCAGAGACCCGAGCAGGGTTCGATTTCGGCGTCGTAAACGTGTCGGGCGCCCGTCCGCTGATGGTCACGTTTCAGAATGAGAACATGGTGGCCTCGTCGGATGGAAAGGTTCTAGCCACAGTCCCGGACCTGATCTGCGCTGTTGACGATGAGGGCGTTCCTGTGACCAATGCAGATATCGCGGAGGGAATGGAACTCGCCTATGTCGGGTTTCCTGCCGACCCGGCCTTCAGAACGTCAGAGGCCGTAGCTTTGTTCTCCAACCTTCTCAGCACACTCGGACACGAAGAGGAGTTCGTGCCGATCGAAGAAGCAGCCACATAACGGTTCGCTTGGTGTGGTTCGCTCCAGATCGTTAGGCACGAGTTTGGCGCTGGGCCTACGTGTTCCACGCGGATCGGGCCTTCAGCCGACGGCCTCTTTCATGAGCGCGCGCCAGAGGGATTCGTCTGGCTGAGGGATCGAAACCCACTCCCTGAACACTTTCTTGGCCGGAGCGAACGGCTCGCCGACGCCCTCCGCGATCAGTTCCTGGACCCGGTCGGCGGACAACTTGACTACCAGGCCCCAATCCTGGCGGGCCACCATCGCCGCGAAGTTGCCGTCCACTCGCAGGCAACGAGTTCCCATCATGGTGCCTTCTTCGACCCGGGAGGACAGTAGGTCCTCGGCGATCGACCAGAACAGTTCCTCAATATCGATGATCGTTCCCTTCACGTCACCTATCGACGGACCGCCATCGGCGGTTTCGACAGTGCTAGGTCGCCAGGTGGGTCCCGAGGAACTCGGCCACCTTGGCGTGTGAGCGTCGACCGAGCGGCTCGTCCCAGTAGTCGAAGGCATGTACGCCACCTGGATAGATGGCTAGCTCTGCTTCATTGCCGACCGCCGCCCATCGCTGCGACATGAACAACGAGTCATCGAGCAGGGGGTCCAGCGTTCCGACGCTGAACAGGGCAGGCGGCAGATCTGAGAGATCGGCGAACATCGGAGAGATATCTGGATCGCTTCGGTTGAGATCTCCGAGGAAGGCCTGGCTGAACCATTCGATGATCGGAGTGCTGAGCACCAAGTTCTCGCTGCCCCAATTCCGCACACTCGGAGTGCCGGACATGTCGAATTGGCCATAGGTGAGGTTGGCGGCCACCCAGTCTGTGTAGTCGTGCCGGTCCCGCATCCGCAGGAGAGTGACGGCCGATAGATGGCTACCCGCCGATTCGCCTCCGATGATCAGCCGATCTGTACCGAACTCGTTCCTGGCGTGCTCAACCAGCCAAACGGCCGCTGCCTCGCAATCGTCTGGACCGGCCGGGTAGGGGTGTTCTGGTGCAAGTCGATATTCGACGCTGGCAGTGACGATGCCGAGTTGGTCGGCCATGTCGACCAGTCGCTCATCCTGGTGGTGGGAGGCTCCCAGCATCCAGCCACCACCGTGGATGTGCAAGTAGACGCCCACCGGGTCGGTTTCCGGCTCGATGATCCGCAACCCCACGTCGCCCTCCGGCCCGGGAATCGTGCGCTCCGCGGCCCGGTCGGAGGTTACGAACATCCCGAAGATCGACTCGCCTCTCTCCCGAGCTTCGCGAAGAAGAGGGGCCGGGAAGTTCCATGGGTCAGGGGCGTCGGCCAGCGTGGCTCGAAGTTCCTCCACGAACCGGCTCGTGTCCGGATCGATCGCCTCCGCCGAGAAGAGGGCGGGGTCCGGGATCATTCGGCGATGGGTAGATCGCGATGTGTGTAGGCGCGCTTGCCGGAGCTGAAGTCGTCGACGAGGTGTCCTTTGCCGACCGCCAGCCACCTGGTGGTCAGCAGGCCCTCGACCCCGACCGGACCGCGGGCGTGAATGCGACCGGTGGCAATGCCGACCTCTGCACCCAACCCGTAGCGGAACCCGTCTGCGAAGCGAGTGCTGGCGTTCCAGAACACCGAGGCAGCATCGACCTCTTCGAGAAACCGTCTGGCGGTGGGCTCGTCGTCGGTGACGATCGCCTCCGTGTGGGCGGAGCCATGGGCGTGGATGTGTTCGATGGCGTCATCGAGCGAGTCGACGATCCGAGCCGAGATCGTGAAGTTGCCGTATTCGGTGCCCCAGTCGTCTTCGTCGGCAGCTATCACCCGACTGTCGAGAGAGAGGGTGCTGTCGTCGCCGCGGACTTCCACGTCACGGTCCAGCAGCGCCTCGATCACCGCGCCGGCATGGGGGAAGTCGCGGTGGATCAGCACCGTCTCGGCCGCGTTGCAGACGGCGGGGTATTCGGTTTTCGAATCGATCGTGATGTCGATGGCCATCTGACGATCGGCAGCCGCGTCGACGAAGACGTGACAGATGCCGTCCGCATGGCCGAGCACGGGGATCCTCGAGCGTAGTTTGATCGAGGTGACCAGCTCATTGGAACCTCGAGGGATGACGAGGTCGATCAGGTCGTCGAGGTCCAAGAGCTCACCGACCGCTTCGCGACCTTCGATGTTCTGCACCACCTCGGGGTCGAGCCCCGCGGCGGCCACCGCCTCCCGGAGCACGTCGGTCAGCGCCCGGTTTGAGTTGATCGCCTCTGACCCGCCCTTCATCAGGACTGCGTCGCCTGCCCGCAGCGCCAGCGAACCGATCTGAATGACTGCGTCAGGCCGACTCTCGAAGATGATCAGGAGTACCCCGAGCGGCGCCTGTACTTGTTCGAGGACGAGGCCGTCGGCGATCTCTCGGCGTACCAGCGGACGCCCGATCGGGTCGGGGAGGTCGATGAGCTGGCGGACGCCTTCGCGCAGGGTTTCGAGTTTCTCGGCGGTCAGGGCCAGACGCTTCATCAGCGGCTCGGCCAGATCGGTCCCTTTGGCCGCGTCGAGGTCGTGTTGGTTGGCAGCGATCAGTTCTGATTCGCGTTCGCCGAGGAGACGTTCCAGATGGCGGAGGACTTCGCTTCTTGCCTCGCCGCCCGCACTTCCGAGGCGACGCTGGGCGCTACGCGCCGCGGCTGCACGTTCTCTGATCGAGATATTCAAGTCGATTGTCATTCCGCCCTCGATCCTTGTCGTCTGATCAAGTCTAGGAAATCTGGGTGCGCTAGTCAGCCCGATTGTCGTCAAGTCTTGCGGTGCTGTTGTCGATGCTCCTCTTGCTGGAAGCACAAGGGCACCTCACATGATGGACTCACCAGACATCGAAGTACCGGACACGATTCCGGATCACATAACCCGCCGCCACCAGCGGGGGGCTCGAAGGACGGTGACCAAGGCGGCCGAGCCATTGGTGGCGGTTGGTTTGTCCACCCAAGCTCTGAGAAACCTCCTCTGGTTCACGGTTGTGATTGGACTCATCGCCATGGCCACCGGCGTGGTGATGTTGTGGATGACCTATCCGTCGCCGGCTACTTTTGTTGCGGTTCCTGCGGCCTTGTTGACGTTCGTGTTCGCGGCGGGTGTATTTGCGTACCGCCACCGCGATTCGTTGATCTAGTTGGCTCTTGGCCGGTCTGGCCTGGCTCATGTCGCCGCTCTGACAGCCCTCTTCCAGAAGCGAGACGATGTCGTTATCTTTGCGGCATGGGAACTCGCTACTTCACACCGAAACTGTTCGCCTTCCTCAACGACCTCGCGGATAACAACGACCGCCAGTGGTTCAAGGCTCATCAGGCCGACTATGAGCAGCATGTTCGCGAGCCGGCTCTCGACTTCAT
The DNA here is from genome assembly GCA_937900165.1 of uncultured Acidimicrobiia bacterium. Taxonomy (GTDB): domain Bacteria; phylum Actinomycetota; class Acidimicrobiia; order Spongiisociales; family Spongiisociaceae; genus SZUA-232. The sequence goes on from CALCCX010000433.1 coordinate 3,763, forward strand.
CAACGACTTCTCGCAGAGGCTCGCCAAGATTTCCCCTCATTTCGTGGCCGACTCCCGCAAGGTCGGGGGGTCGCTGTTCCGTATCCAGCGGGACACCCGGTTTGGCAAGGACAAGACCCCGTACAAGCTGAACACCGGCTTGCAGTTCCGCCACGAGCGGGGCAAGGACGTGCACGTTCCCGGTTTCTACATCAACATCCAGCCGGGCGAGAACTTCATGGGCCTTGGAATATGGCGGCCGGAGAGCAAAGTCGCCTACGCGGTGCGGGAACGGATGGCGGAGGATCCGACCGGCTGGAAGAAGGCGGTGTCCGGCAAACGATTTACCGATGTTTTCACTTTGGAGGGCGACTCGCTGGTCCGACCACCCAAGGGCTACGACGCAGACCACCCGATGATCGAGGACCTGAAACGCAAGGACTTCATCGCCTCAACCAAACTCAGCCAGAAGGACATCACATCTGATTCCTTCATGGCCATGTTCACCGACAACTGCAAACGCGGCGCACCCTTCATGCGCTTCCTCTGTGAGGCGGTCGGGGTCCCGTTCTGACCGCTTAGCCCTGCGTAGTGGCTGTCCGCGTTTCGCGAGACCCTCAACCCTCAGCCGCGAGATTCGTGTGCCTGCGCGCGTCGAGCAGTTCAACAGCTACGGCTGGTGCTCAGGGTGAACTGAGAGGCGTAGCGATTGCTCGACTGTTGATAAGAGCTGAGGTCAGGCGGTTCCCAGCTGCCATGCGGGGCGGCTTGTGGCGGTTCCAACTCGCGTTTCTGCGAGGAATTGCGTGTGTGGGTCGCGATCTGTGTTTCAGATTCCGGCTTCCCAACGGACCAAGACGCATCGTCCGAAGATCAGTCGCGGTGTCGCAGAAACATGACGGCAAGGGTTGTCGCGATAGCTACGCCGGCAACTCCGAGTATCCACGCGAGGAGTGCACGATTCGATTCTACGAGGCGATCGAAACCGAAGGCGCGTACACCGAGTGTAAGGAGCAGGACCAATCCGACCGCCACTAGGCCCTTTTTGTAGAGAGTGATCGGAATATTCTGCAGACTTTTGCACAACATCGTGGCAGCGACCAAGGAGACCATGGGTGCGGCAATTCGCAGTGGCAGACTTGGATAGACAATGAGGATTAGGAGGTCCGTTTCATCTGCCTGCGTTGTTAACGCCTCCTGAAGGAGACCGTAGGTTCCTGGCAGCAGGAACAAACCTGCAGCCAGGAACCCAAAGCTTATGCAACGCCTCGAGGTACTCATGGCCTTGATCACATGCTGCTGATTGCCCAGCTTCTGACCGTGGCACGGAGCCCGTCGACGAGTTCGTGGAGATCGGTTGCGGGCATGCCTGATTTGGCCGCGAGGTTGGCCCCGAGCACGGAGGTCAGGAACGTCGATGTTTGCGCAGGTCGCGCCTCTGGGGAGACTTCGCCGAGTTCGGCCGCTCGGCGCAGGGCCGCGTCGATGGCGTCGCGAAAGCTCTGGAGGAATTTGGCCGTCGCTTGAGGGGCGTCGCCGGTCACCATTGCGGTAGAGATCGGAAGAGCACACGTCTGAACTCCAGTCACACC
>CALCCX010000434.1 GCA_937900165.1 uncultured Acidimicrobiia bacterium
CCGGGCGTCGCATCTGTGTCGTGATCTCTTGCGTTCGTTTAGAGTTGTTTTTTTTTTTTTTTCTTTTGTATTTTTTTTTTTTTTTAATGATACGGCGACCACCGAGATCTACACTCTTTCCCTACACGACGCTCTTCCGATCTGCATTGGTCGTGAGGTTGAGCAGCACCCGACTGAGTGCGATCGGATACCCCACCCGGAAATCGGCCGGCGGTTGTGACAGTGTGACCGTCAGGCCCTTCTCCTCGGCGATCGGCTCGATGATGTCCCGGACCGATTCCATGATGTCGGCGATGGAGAACGGGATCGGGTCGAGATCGACCAGCCGGTCGCCGCCCCGAGCGAGCTCCAGAACGTCACTCGCCATGGCGCTCAAACCGAACGCCGCCGAGTAAATGAGCCCCAGTTGTCGTTCCTGCAGCTCGGTGATCGGACCGCTTCTCCCCTGCTGCAGTATTTCCGCCAGGAACAGGATCGAGGTGATCGGCGACCGGAGGTCGTGCGCCACTTCCACCACCATTTCCAGCCCATCCGGCCCGGACAGGCGGTTGGCCAGATGGCTCGACCAATCGGCCTCCAGCTCCCGGGCGATGAACTCGAACGCCTGGAGGAAACTGATGATCTGAGCAGTGGGTGGAGGATCGGCCAGCCGCTCGATCTCGATCAAGGCGTTGCGTCGCAGCAAGACCAACACACGCCGGGCGAGAATGGTGAGCGGGAGCTTGGGCCGCTCGGCGTCAGGACAAGCGACACACCTGATTCCCGCCACCAGCCGCTCGACCAACCCGTCGACCTCCTGGGCGGAGACGGCGTCCTCGGACAGCGAGCACCACTCGCCACGCACCTGTTGCCCGGCGCGGGCAAGCACGTCCCACAGCCGGGCTTCGATGTCGCCGCCCGCCTCGGAGGACCTCACATCATCGGACGAAGGTGGTCGCCCGGCGTCCCGCTGTCCGGGCTGTTCGCCCGACAACACGGGGTTTGCTTTCACTCACCTCTCCTGGCCAGATCGTCTCGCTGGAAGTTGTGCTTGTCCATCAGGCGATACAGTGTGGTGCGATCGACACCGGCTAACCTGGCCGCCTTCGACATGTTGCCGCCGGCCCGACTCACCAGCCGGATCAGGTACTCCCGTTCGAACTGGGCGATCACATTGTCCTTGGCCGCGTGAAACGCTTCGTCGAGGACGGCCGCGCTGGCGGCGGACTCGGCCGGCCAGTCGGTGTTGTCATCGTAAATCGGAATGTTGTTCGGCTCGATGACCTGTTCGGGTTCGGCCAGCACCACCACGTGTTCGATCACGTTCTGCAGTTCCCGGACGTTCCCGCGCCACGGGCGGGAGCGGAGGAAGGCGATACTGCTGTCGCTCAGCTTGGGGGCATGGGCGCCCGCCTCCCGGTGCCGGAGCCAGTAGTGGGTGAGGAAGTGGTTGGCCAGGAGCGGAATGTCCTCCTGGCGGTTGCGCAGCGGCGGCAGGGCTATGGGCACCACCCGCAGCCGGTAGAACAGGTCCTCACGTAGTTCGCCGTCCTTTACGGCCTCCAACGGGTCCCGATTGGTGGCGGAAATGAACCTGACGTCGACGACGGCATCCTGCCCCTCGCTCCCCACCCGCCGGATGACGCCGTCCTGGATCACCCGGAGGAGCTTGGCCTGAAGCGCCGGCGACATCTCGGTGAGCTCATCGAGGAACATGGTTCCCCCGTGGGCCGTCTCGAGTAGCCCCGGCTTGTCCCGGTCGGCCCCGGTGAAGGCGCCCTTGCGGTGGCCGAACATCTCCGATTCCAGGAGCGGCTCGGGGAGGGCGGCACAGTTGATGGGCACCATCTGCCTACTGCTCCGACGGCTATTTTGGTGGATGAACTGGGCAATGACCTCCTTGCCGGTGCCGCTTTCGCCGGTGATCAGCACCGAGGCGTCGGTGGCAGCCACCTTGCGGGCCATGTCGACCGCCTGGCGGAACAAGGGCGATATGCCGATCAGCGTCTGGGAATCACCGCCGTTCTGCTGTTTCAGTTGCTGCCGGAGATCGTTGGTTTCCCGGGCCACCATGACCGCGTGGGAAGCTCGTCCGATCAGCACCTGTAAGTGTGTGGCAGAAAAGGGCTTAGGCAGATAATCCCAGGCCCCGGCACGGAGTGCCTCGATGCTGCTCGCCACACTGGGGTTGCCAGTCATGACCACCACGATAGTAGGCGGAAAGTGTTCCAGAGTGGCCTTGAGCAGGTCCATGCCGGAGACCTGTGACATGTAGAGATCGCACAGGATTATGTCGAACTGGCGCCGCTTGACCGTGTCGAGAGCCTCTTCCCCCCGGCCGATCAGGGTGACGTTGAACCCGTCCATCTTCAGGACCGTGGCACAACTCTCCCGCAGGGTGCGTTCGTCGTCGATCACCAGGATGCGGATGCTCGACTTGACCTCCGGGGGGATGGAAAGAGGGTCCCTGGCGGGGTTCTCCCCTTGGGAGGCCGAGGCCGACGATTGGGCGACTGAACTGGCCATCCTGCCACTCCTTATGGATTATGCACGTACGAGCGGCGGGGGCGGCAGGGCCGGGGCACACTCCCGGAAACCACCGCTCCCATACCCGATGGTGACAAAAATAGTGCAATTTGCGTCGAACAGTGTGTTCCATACCACATAGTGCTGCGTGGGGCAACCAGTACCGTTTGACGTTGGCCACATGTTACTGCAAACTGGGGACCACATGGGTGTGGCGATGTGACAACAGTCACTTGAGTGGGGGGGCTGGCGGGCCCGTCCGCCCAGCCCTTTTACGGTACTTCCCTTGCAGGATGGGCGATTTACTATGGAAACAGACGATCAGCGGCCGGGTTGGGGCTTAGCAGAGGGAACTTCCTGAATGGCAGATACAGATCGCAACCTCCCGAGCACGAACGTGATTGAGGGGGAGACCTCACGAGGGGTGACCTCCTATGCGTCGGGCCTGGCACCGGACGAACTCCGGCAACCATCGACGTCCGAGCCGCCGAGCGAAGAGCCTACTGGGGTCCCTTGGGGACGGTATATCGCTGCCCTCCGCCGGTACAAGTGGCTGATCCTCCTCGCCACGGTCATGGGGACCGGGGCAGCGATTGTCGCATCACGATTCATCAAGCCCGAGTACACCGCCACTGCAACGATTTGGATCCAGTCTCCGACTAGGGGTGACGGACCTGTGCAGCCCGCCAATCTCCTCCAGTCTTTCGCCTGGCAGGAATTGTTGGGAACCAGCGTCGTGCTCGACTCGGTGGCCCTCAAACTCAGACTCTATCTGGAGCCGGACAACAAGGCAGATTCTCTGGTGTTCGAAAGGTTCACCCTGGCTGAACGCACCACCCCGGGAAAGTATCGTCTCCGCGTTGCGCCGAACGGCCAAACCTACGAACTCGAAAACGCCGATGCTGAAGTCATAGAGTCGGGCGCGATCGGAGACTCCATTGGTCGGTCGCTCGGCTTTCGCTGGGCGCCGGTAACGGATTTGCTCTCGGCAGACAACACAGTGGCATTCACCGTGATCACGCCCCGAGAAGCATCGACCAAGCTACGGACGCAATTGTCCTCGACCATGGCTCAAGACGGCAACTTCCTGCGGCTGCGTCTGTCGGGGACGGAGCCCCACCGCTTGGCAGCCATTCTGAACGGCGTGACCACGCAGTTCGTCTCGGTGGCCGCCGAACAGAAGGCCATGAAGTTGACGTTGCAGGCGGCAACGCTCGAACGGCAATTGGAAGACGCCTCTCGGAATCTGGATGAGGCAGAAACTCGGCTACAGGAATACCGGATCCAGACCATCACCCTGCCAAGCGAGCGAACCAGCGGGGGGTTGGCGGCAGGGCTCACCGAGACCCGAGCACCAGTCATCAATCGGTTCTTCGAGCGAAGAACCAGGCAGGAACAGCTGCGGGAGAACATCCATGCGCTCGAGACGACCGTGACGGGTTTCCAGACTGGGGCTCTGGGGGCCGCGGCCCTGCTGGCGCTGAACGTCACCACATTTTCACCCAATCTTCGCAGTTCCCTCGAAGACCTGACCACAGCTGAGACTGAATTGCGGGATATGAGCCACCGGTTCACGGATGAAGCACCAGCGGTGATCACATTACGACACCAGATCGCCTTCCTCACCGAGGAAGCCATTCCACAGTACACCGAGCAATTACTCGAAGCTCTCCGAGCTCAAGAGCGGAGACTCTCAGCCCAGATCACAGCGCAGGCACGCGAGCTCAAGGAAATCCCGGTTCGAACGATCACCGAGCAGCGTCTGACGCGAGAGAAGGTCGCGGCCGAAACACTGGTACAGATGCTACAGAACAACTACGAGTCAACTAAGCTATCGCTTTCGAGCACCATCCCTGACGTCCGCCTGCTGGACCCCGCCGTCGCGCCGATCCGGCCCAGCAGCAACGACGCTCCGAGAATCATCTTCATGGGATTTGCCGCGAGCCTGGCTGCCGGGCTTGGTCTGGCCATTCTCCTCGACCAATTGGACAGGCGCTTCCGCTACCCCGAGCAGGTCTCCGACGACCTTGGCCTCACCATTCTCGGCGCGGTGCCCGCCATCAAGAAGCTCAAGCACGGCAAGCGATCACCCCAGGAAGCGTCACAGGTCATCGAGGCCTTCCGCACAGTGCGGCTATCCCTTGCCCACAGCTATGGCACTGCCGGCCCCATCATGTTCACTGTGTCGAGTCCGGGGCCTGGTGACGGCAAGTCCCTGGTTTCCTCCAACCTGGCGTTGTCCTTCGCAGAGGCTGGCTATTCAACGCTGCTGGTCGACGGGGACATCCGCCGAGGTGAACTCCACCGGATGTTCGACATTGATCGGCAGCCTGGTCTGCTCGATTTTCTGACCCACGACGCCGACTTCGAATCCATCGTACGCCAACCGCAACGCAGGCTGGCCATCATCCCTTGCGGGACCCGCCGTCATCTGGGACCGGAATTGCTCAGCTCGCCGGCCATGGGTGAATTTATGGCCCATTTCAAGACCAAGTTCGACGTAATCATCATGGACAGCCCACCGCTAGGCGCCGGGATCGACCCGTTCATCCTGGGAACTACCACCGGCAACCTGATCTTGGTGTTGCGCTCGGGCGAGACCGACCGGAAGCTGGCCGAGGAAAAGTTGAAGCTCATCGACCGCCTGCCCATACGCATGCTGGGAGCGATCCTAAACGACATCAATACCGGCGAAGGAGCGTACCGCTACTACAACTACGTCTACGATTATCACCCGGAGGACGACAACTCCGTGCTATCCCTGCCGGTCGGGGCCAACGGCGACCGCTCCTGACTGCGGCAGGCCCCATCACAACGACGGCCCCGGTTCCCAAGTAGGGTCCCGGGGCCGTTTCGGCAGTAGGTGCCCCGCCCTGCTACTGCGCTTTCTGTGGTTCCTGCGGGTCGGAGAGCTCGAAGGACCGAATGGTCGTATCGTCGGCCGAATCCGTGGCGATCTGGCGAAGCGCGGTCGTGGCCCGCAACAGTAATTCGGTCGCCCCGATCTCCGCCTCGCGGAAGTCCGGCACCACCGAGTATCCGGCCCGGAGAATGACGAGCCGCTTGCCGCCGTTCGCGTCGAGACTTTCCGACTCGATCGCCGCCCGCAGTCGCTCGACCATCTTCATTGCTCCCTCATCGTCGGTCGCCGGAGCGATGATGGCAAACTCAGTTGGTCCCAGGCGTCCGATGGCATCAGAAACCCGCCCGACCTTGCGGAACAACTTTCCGACGGCCACGCCGATATCCTGGGCATCCTCGCCGGCATCGCCCACGGCTGACTTCGTTTCGGCGGCTGGAGCGAACACCACGCAGGCGAGCGGGTGGCTGTGCCGATATGCCTCGGATCCGATTTCCCGGGCACGCTGTGCCAGACCTCGCCGGTTGTATAGCCCGGTGGCCGCATCAACGGTGCTCCGGTCGCGCTCGAGTTCAACGGCCATTCTCGACCGGAGATAAGTCTTCATCTTGAGCAGCAGGGCCTCACCATCGAGCGGCTGGCCAAGAAACTCCCAAGCCCCGGCACCGTAGGCCTCCAGGCGCTGCGCCCGTCCCGAGGATCCGGCTGTCGTGATGATGACCGGCGTGGTATCGCTGAATCGAGGGTCTTCTCGCAGGAGGCGACATACCTCAAGTCCGTCGATATCCGGCAGCTGGAGGTCGATGATGGCCAGATCGGGATGGGCCGTTCCGGCGCGTTCCAGCGCCTGGCGTCCGGTAAACGCCCTCAGTACCGCGTACCCCTCCGGAGCCAAGATGCTCTCGAGCGAGCGGGCGGACCATTCCTGATCGTTGGCGACGAGGATGAGCGGAGGGCGAGTATTGGTTTCGCTGTCGACCATTATGGCAGGCCGTGGGTTGGGGTGAGCGGTTCGTCACACTTGTCCCGCAGAAGCCGTGCGCAGCCAAGGTCGTTTTGCTAATCCTTTTTGAAGTAACGACTTACACACATGGTCCGTAGTCAGATACTGTTCCCGACGCGGCATGGACGCTACAGCCTTGCTGGATGCCCTCCGCGCACTTGTCGGCGACCACTACAGCCAAACTCTGCGTCGCCGAAATCATGGCGGGGTCGCAACGATAGTCGATTCTTGCTGTAGCCGCGCCACAACAACGGAACCGGAGTTCAGCCCGGGCGGGCACTAGATCGGTGGCATTAACACGTTGACAATCAACAACTTACTACACTTACCACCGACAGGCAGGAAGGGTGAGGGAACCGCTGAATCTCGGCTTCGGACTTGAAATAGTGGGGCAGCAATCAACTAGTGAGAGCCCCGATATATGACTTGCGCCAATTGCGGAGCGAGTATTCCTGCCGCAGCCAAACAAACCGGGAGCCTGACAGTCTCCCTCTGTCGCGAATGCGGCTTGATGATTGGCCCTTCTGACAACCTCCACGAGCGGAGAGGTTTTCTGGCTCGCCTGAGCCGCTTTGGGCTTGGGGCTCGGTCGCGGCCGTTGTTTCGCGAGCAACGCCGGGAGTCCTCACAATGATCCTCTTCATAGCGGTCAGCGGTCCGACTCGGCCATGAGGCGAAGATTCGTGTCTGGGGTACTTCTTGGCGGGCTAGTCCTGATAAGTGGCCTTGCATCGCCGCCGCCACTCCTCGGTCAGAGCCGGGCAGGAGCCACTCGCGTTGAACTTGAAACGATGCGAGATCTGGTACGATCCGGTTCGCTCAAGATGAATTCTAAGGAGCTGATGGAGATCGAGCGGCGGCTCTCCTCGGGAGACTTTAGCATCGGGGATCAAATCTCGCTACAAGTGATCGGGGAATCTTCGCTGACGGGCACGTTCAGCGTGACCCCGGGCCCCGCTATCTCACTGCCAAACATCCCGACGATATCGCTGGCCGGGGTGCTCCGATCAGAGCTCGAAGAACACCTCACAGAAAACTTGTCCCTATATGTCAAGGACCCCGAGTTGCAGGTGACTTCATTGATGAGGATCGCCATGTTCGGTGCCGTGGAGATCGGAAGAGCACACGTCTGAACTCCAGTCACACTGATATATCTCGTATGCC
>CALCCX010000435.1 GCA_937900165.1 uncultured Acidimicrobiia bacterium
GTGCCGATATCGATCACCCGTCGGAATGCGTGTTATGGCGCCATATTTGGTGATCGGCGTGGGTTGCTCACGCGTCTCGTGCTGCGGTGACGTAGGCGTTGGCATGGCGCATGCGCCCGCCGCGGCCTTGATCGACGAGCGGTCGCAGATAGGTCTCAAGCCTGGTCGCCTCTTCGGGTGTCAAAGCCCGCTCGACGGCTTCGCCGAAGGTGGGGGCGTTCGGGTTGGGACTGATGGCGAGCAATTGCGACCAGCCCACACCGGCAAACGGTGGGCGGTCGGTGCTGGAGAGTTCAAGGTTGACCGTGATATTGGAGAACCCGGCACATTCGGCCAGGTGGAGCAGGTCGGTCTCATCGAAGCCCATCATCGGCCCATCAGCCGGGGCGGCGGCTTCAAACACGGTCCACACCTTGGCCGCAAGATCTTGAATCGGGGTGGCGTCGTGGCCAAAGAGGGTGTCCCGGTTGAGTTCGGTGCCCCGTCGGTTGATCGGTTCGAATAACGAAATCCGCCCACCAGGTCTGAGCACCCGATAGAAGGCAGCAAAGGCTGCGGCTTTGTCTTGGACGTAGATCAGCACCGACCGGGTCAGCAGCACATCAACCGAAGCATCATCGACGCCGGCGAGGGACTCGGCGGCTGTCGGTACGAAGCGGCAGCGCTCGAGGACACCAAGCTCGCCTGCGATCTGTCGGCAGCGCTTGAGAAGCTCCTCAGACACATCCGAAAACACGATGCGCCCGCTGTCACCAACCAGGGGAAGCGCCCCGAACCCAAGGAGACCGTCTCCACATCCGACATCGAGCACAACCGCACCCGGGCGGGCTTCGGCTGCGCTGAGGACCCGATCCCGGATCGGCTCGAGGAACTCCATGGTCCGCTGCAACGCCAGTGCGTCGCCCCCATACCGATCTTGCAACAGCCAGCGACTCCAAGGATCAGTGATCTCCGTCATGGACCAAAACCTACCGCCGAATCCGGACAGGGGGAACGACCAGAAGACCAAACCCCCACAAAGAGCGGTGGGCTCACCATCGACACACCGATCCTGGAGGTGCCGATCGATACAGCGCACTCGGGAGAATGCGCGTTTCTGCAACGGAATTGTTGATCGGTGACATGGACATAGACGGGTAGCCTCAGTACCGATGAAAGGCAGCCGCTGCTGCTGCTCATTCTCGGGGGGACCCACTTCGTTGGGAGGTTGGTGGCTGAGATCGCAATCCGGCAATGGTGCACAGATGCATACCGCGATCACCCGCAGTACCGAGGAGGAGACGTGAATGCCAACGCCTAATTTATGCGAGCGACGGTCCGACCGCTTGAAGCAGCCGAGCGTTGCGGGCACCTCGTCGGCTTTCGTGTCGCGGCGAGAGGCCTGACCGCTGAGTTGCAACAACTGGACTAGGAAGCGAGGCAATCCGATGGGAACATCAACTGTGTGGCCGGTCGCTGTCCAACTCGGCGATGCTGTGGCGATCGTATCTACGTCGTCGCCGGTTGCTCGTGCCGATCTCGATCGGCTGGTTGAGTACTTCAATGATCGGGGGTACAAGGTCAAGGTTGCACCCGGTGCGGATGCCGCAACCGGCTACCTGGCCGGTTCGGCTGAACAGCGGGCCGCGGACCTCATGGCGGCTTTCGCCGATCCAGCAGTTCGCCTCATCGTGCCCGCGACTGGCGGGATAGGCGCAGCTCAGCTCCTCAACATGCTGGACTACGAGTTCATCCGGGCCAACCCCAAGGTCTTCACGGGGATGTCGGATCCATCGATTCTCGGCAACGCCATCTTTCAGTGTTCGGGCGTCGTGACGCTCCATGGGCCATCGGGGTACGACTTCTTTCAGCCGGACGTGAACGCGGCGACCGAGACAGCCTTTTGGCAAATTGTCTCCAGTACCGTTGCCGGCCAGGAAGTCAACGGTGAGCAGTGGCGAGTGATCCGAGGAGTGGGGACCCAGCCGACTGGCCATGTGGTCGGCGGCCATCTACGCACTATCCGAACGCTCATAGGGACGCCGTGGATGCCAGAGACGCGTGGCGCAGTCCTGCTTCTCGAGGAGGTCTTCGCCCCGTGGGTGAGGATCGAGCAGGCGCTCACGCATCTGCGACTTGCTGGGGTCTTCGAGCAGATCGCAGCGCTGATTGTTGGTGTGCCGGTCGACTGTGAGCAAGGCGACGCACCCGACCAGGATTGGGATGAGATGATTCTGCGCTGCGTCGGTGGCACATGTCCGGTGGTCACGAATGTCGAGTTCGGGCACACACCCGCGAAGCTGCCCTTTGTGATTGGCGGCCGTGTGACGTTGGATCTGTGGGGAGCGACACCCACCCTCCGCTACCTCGATAGCCTCGTGGCCGCCTCATGACGCTGCGCCGCCTCGAGTTGCCGGTCGACAGACACGTGGACTTCACCCACGCCCTCGAGACCTACGTCATCTATCCCTGGGTGCAAGACGGTGAAGAGCTCGTGCGCCCAATCCGATTCGGAGCCAACGACGCGCAGATCGCCACCGTCCGCATTCGCCAGACTGCACCGGACCGACTGGAGGCAAACGTCCAGTTCGGAGGAAGCTCTTCGCACGGTCTCTCAGAGGTGTGTGACACGTTGGTACGCTGCCTGCAACTTGACTATCCCTACGATGAGATCGAGTCCCTGGCGGCTGGCGACGCTGTCTTGACAGCCGCTCTCAGACATCGTGGCCTTGGCGGAGGCAAGCTCTATCCCGACCTATTCGAGGCGCTGTGCGGAGTGATATGCGCTCAACGGACCCGCTTCGCCCGCATCTACGGGATGATGCGCAAGCTCGCTGAGTCCTTCGGTGACCGCACGTGCGAAACGGCTGGTAGCGAACCCGTGTATGCCTTTCCAACGCCAGCGCAACTGGCGGCAGCGATCGACGAGGAGCTCCGAACCTGTGGCGTGGGATTCCGCGCCAGAGCGCTATCGAGCGCCGCAACCCATCTCGCAGACAACCACTACACCTGGCACCGGTGGAAAACCTTCAAACCGGCCGAGGTGATTCCCAACCTGCTCGGCATCCGAGGCGTCGGACCCTACACGGCAAACCTCGCGGTCAACCTCACCTACGGTTCGGGTGGCTCCGCCCACGTCGACAGCTACGTAACAAACGTGATCGGGTCGCTTTACCTGAATAACCCGAATGCCAGTCCGGACAACGTCGGCAGGTTCATCGATCAGCGATGGGGCAAGCACGCAGAACCGGTCCTCGACCTCCTCACCACCGACACCGAAACCTGGGTAGCTGAACTAGGCATGACCGTTGGCGTGCGATCCGGTGCCCGCGCCTAACACCACGTTGCGGCGTCGCTACCCGCCCAGATCACTCACCACCCCGCACGTTATCGCGCACCCACACGCGCCCTGGAACCGGCAATCGGCGCTCC
>CALCCX010000436.1 GCA_937900165.1 uncultured Acidimicrobiia bacterium
CATCAGGGAGTGATGTTGGTGTTCGACAAGGAAAACGGATCACCGCTGGCTCTTCTGGATGGGCGTCTCATAACCGAGATGCGAACGGCCGCGGGGTCGGCCGCGGCCGCCCGCAAGCTGGCCGCGCCGGTTCCCGAAGTGGTCACAATCCTCGGTAATGGAGTCCAGGCCCGGGCTCACGCCGATGCTTTGGCAGTGGTGAGAGACTGGAGCGAACTGCGCCTCTGGGCCCGGGATCCGAAACGAGGTCAGGAAGTGGCTGACGAGATCGGAGCGGTGTTCTTCACCGATGCCGAAGAAGCAGTTCGAGACGCGAACATCGTCGCTTGTTGCACGGCGGCGAAGGAGCCGATCCTCCAGGGCGCATGGCTCAAGCCCGGAGCTTTTGTAACAGCGGTGGGCTGGAACACGGCCGAAGGGCGCGAACTCGATGACGCGGCGATGGGCAACACGGTGATCGTCGAATCGGTTGAGGCCGCCCACGATCAGGCCGGCAACATTCGCGGCTCAGGCTGTGAGGTCTTCGCAGAGATCGGTGAGGTGAATGCGGGCACGAAGACCGTTCCCGAAGACGCAACGATCATCTTCGACTCCGTCGGCGTCGCAATCATGGATGTCGCCGGCGCCAAGCTCGTCTACGACCTCTGGCGCAATGCGACGTGGGACGATCAGCGCTGAGGATCTGGGCTGGCTGTGTCTGTCGTTTGTAGCTCAGGGATCTCAGTCGAGCCATGTGTTGACGACGGTGGCGAGGCAGGGCCGCGAAGCAAGAGCGTCTGACGGCTGTCGCGTTGACTGGTGGCCAGGGCGAAGACAGCAAGGTTGAACTTGCCCGAAGTACCGGCGAGGCGGGTCTCGGATCAGTTCGGAACTGGCTCGGCCCTCTTCCTCGGCGCGCCGGCTCAATGCTTCGGGAAGTTCCGGGTCGAGGCGGACCAACTGCACATTCGCTTGCTTGGCTCGAGCCGGCCAACCTCACGACACTTCGGCGTCCGCCGCAACATCATCGTCGATACTCGGGACATGACCAGGAAGATCGCTCTCAGCTCGCGAGGCGATGTTGAACTCGCGCTCAATACGGAGACTCTGGTGCCCCCGCCGAAGCCCGAAACACTGCGACCGGGGCCGACGGCCGACCTACGGGATGCGATGGCCAGATTCAGTTCAGGCGAGTCGCATGACCGACGCCGAGCCGAAGTTGTCGCGGCGGTCGCGCAGCTGGAAACCGACGAGCTCGAATTGTCTGCATTTCGGCGGACTCTTGCCCTGGCAGCAGGGGACCGAATCGACGCCATCGCCGACATTGCCTATTCAGTGCCGACCGAAACGCTTGCCGAGGCGTTGGGGGCCGGTGTTGAAGCGGAACTGCTGACGGACACGAAGCTCATGGTCGAGGTGATCGGAAGGGGTGTTCCGTCGAACGCGGCGTGCGATCGGGCGGTCTCCCGGCTATTCGATCGGTTCCGCCTCCACCCCGCAGGGCCCTTGGCCGTGCTATCTCTCCTCTACCAGAATCACGATGCCACAGCCGCGCTGGCCGCGGCCACGATCCTGGCCCACAAAGACAGGACGCCACGTCGCAGCGCGATCGAGCGGACCGTTCGCTTGGCGTCAGTCGATACGCCTATGGGCGGGAGGACGATCGTCGCTGGTCGAGCGTGATCCTCGACCTGGAGAGCTCGGGGTTCGAGTTCGGTGCCGGGCACCACGAATGTCCAGGCCGAACCCTTGCCGAGGCAATCGTCAGTGGAATCATTAAGGCCCTCACGAAACAGGGCTATGCGCTGCTTGCCGACCTCATCGAGTACGCGCAGGACGGTCGACCGAGCGCACTTCCCATGGAGGTGCGAGCTAGTGACTGATCTGGCGATTTGACCAGCCAGGTTTCGCTACGCCTCCTAGCTTCGAGCGAAGAGACAGAGATCAGTCAGGTCACCGTCGTCAGCAGACTGGAGGGATTCGATGTAGGCGCGCCTGGTCGCACGATCCGAGACGATGGACAGTCGACCCCAGGTGAATTGAGGTCGGCCGAGGGCTGAGACCAGAGCGTCACAGAAAGCTCGGGAGTGGCGTCCGTTTCCATTCGGGAAAGGATGGATCGTTACCATGCGATGGTGGTATTCGATGCACGTCAGATCGATGTTTTCAGAGTTCTCGGTCGGCGTATGCTCGGCTCGATATCGGAGGTCATCGACAAGTTGGGTGACCCTCATCGCGATCTCCCACCAGTCAACGCCTAGGTTGGTCTCAGTCCGACGATAGGTGCCCGCCCAGGTCCAGACGTCTCCGAACATCCTGCCGTGGAGTTCCCTGACGAATTCAGCAGTCAACATTTGGTCAATAGTCGGTTCGGTGGACCGGAGCCACTGGTAGCCGTCGTTGACGTTCAGCGCCTCGACGTCGTTCAGATCGCCTCGGGTCGACACCCAGCTTGGGATGAGACCGATGAGGGCGTGATCGGCCCATGGAGTGTTCGCATCGTCGTCTCCCTCGGCTAGATGTCCCACAATCGCCCGGATTCGATGAGCCGGCGCTGAGCCTTGTCTCTTGCCTCGTCCATGACTTGAGGCGTTGGGGCCTGTGCCTCGAGGCGCATGGTGTGGATGACCTGCTCTATGTGGGCGGCAGCCCGCGCCTCAGCCTGGTCGGCAATCAGGTTCTCGTAGGACTTGTTTGGAACAAGTGCGTATGCCACGGTGCAGTTGAGGGCTTCCGCCGCGCGGCGAAGAGTGTCGAGTTTGAGCGTTTGGTCCTTCTCGGCCCGCTCGATTTGGCCGATCCTGGCCCGCGTCACACCCATTCGAGCAGCCATCTGGGCACGAGACATGCCGAGGGCATCGCGGGTGGCTCGCAGCCAACCGGCGTGAGGTTGAGGAACGTTCTGCTCGAGTAGGGGAGCGATGTTCCTCGTCAACGCTCGTTGCGCTCGTTCGATTGTCTTTAGATCGACACGCGACATGTTCGGACCTTCAGAGATATGGATAGCTATTGGTCGGGTAGGCAGTATGTATAGGTAAGTCTATCGTATGCCTTCGCCTACGTATAGCTATCTCTTGCGTTCAGCCCGGCTACATCGGTAGGGCGCTCGCCTCTGCGACGCAGGATCTCGTGGACGTCGAAGCCCTCCTCTGCCTTGCTCGTGAGTGTCTCGACGAGTTGTTCGGTGATGGGCTCGCCGCCGCACCAAGTGGCGCGGCCACTCAAGAGGTGAATAGTTGGGCCAACTCTTCGAGGCATCCGACCCAGCCACCTTTGTGTTCGGCACGTTCTGCTGGGTCGATCACCTTGTCGTGGGTGATGACGACCTCGGTGCCGCCGTCGCTCGCCTCAAAGGTCACTGTGACACTGCTTGGACTGCTCGAGGACGGTTCGACGAGCCAGGTGTGACGGAGTCGATCAGGCGGCGTCACCTCCTCGTAGGTGCCAGAGATCCAGACCAAAGAACCGTCAGGCATCTGGTTGGCGAGGCGGAAGCCACCGCCTACCTGCAGGTCGACTTCGGCGTGGGTGCATACCACTCCGGCCGGCCCCCACCAGGTGAGCAGTTGTTGGGGCTCTGTCCAGGCTGCAAAGACTCTGGCCGGCTGCGCTCGGATATGGCGCCGCACAACCACACGATGAGGATGGGTCTCGTCGACGATCACGAACCCCCTTGTGGCGCGTCGCCATCTTCGAGGTGGCGAGCAAGCGAATCGAGGGTGTCCGTCCAGTAGACGCGACAGGATTCGAGCCAGGACTCGGCCTCGACGATCGCCTCAGCCCGCAGGGTGCAAAGCCTTGACCTGCCCCGCCGTTCCAGATGGACCAGCCCGGCCCGCTCCAGAAGAGAGATGTGTTTCGATACGGCCGGCAGGGTCATACGGAATGGCTCGGCGAGTACGGACACCGTCGCCGGGCCGAGCGCCAGCCGCCTCACGATGGAACGCCGGGTCGGGTTGCCCAACGCGGAGAACACCAGGCTGAGTTCCTCATCGCCTTGGAGTGTTTCGGTTGCTGTAGTCATTCCCCTATGCTATACCATTCGGTTAAGTTAACTAAATGGTTAACTATCAACAAGCTAGGCGGCGAACTTTCGGCTCTAGTGCGGATATATCCACACTAGAGCCTAAGGAACGCTCGTTAGGAGAGGCACCACATGCCGACCGCAATCAGTCAGACCGTCAACTTCGATGTGAGCGTGGATAGGGCCTATAGGGCCATCGCCGATTCGGATGAGCATTCGGCGTTTACCGGTGCGCCCGCCGAAATCCCCACCGAACCGGGTGGTGCATTCACGACCCACGGGGGAGCCATCGAAGGTCTGATGCTCGAAATGTCTGCGAACCAGCGCATCGTGCAGGCGTGGCGACCCGCCGATTGGCCACAGGGCGAGTACTCGGTAGTGCGTTACGAGTTCGAAGGCGATGACACGAACGTGCAAATCACCTTGACCCACACCGGTCTGCCAGAAGAAGGCGCCGCCCATATTGCTGAAGGCTGGGAGCAGCAGTACTGGAATCCGCTCGGCGAGTATTTCTCCAAGGCTTGATTGGTGATCGCCTCCATGGCTCTGTGAATCAGATGAGGGCGCGCCGTTGGTGCGCCCCCATCTTTTCGCGACCCGATACAGTCCGGGCAGATACAACCGAGATCGCAAGGAGTCACGTTGACGAGTTACGGCCTGGAGTCGCTGCCGATCATCGGTGAGAGTTCGATTGCGTCGCTCCTCGAGTGGGAGCCTCTCATTGAAACGCTGGAGAGGGCAATGATTCAGTTCTCGGCTGGAGAGATCGCGCAGCCCCTTCGCCAGATCGTCCCGGTACCCGGGCAAGACGCGATCATCGCCGCGATGCTGGCGGT
The DNA here is from genome assembly GCA_937900165.1 of uncultured Acidimicrobiia bacterium. Lineage (GTDB taxonomy): Bacteria > Actinomycetota > Acidimicrobiia > Spongiisociales > Spongiisociaceae > SZUA-232. Next base: position 4,840 of record CALCCX010000436.1, read on the forward strand.
CGGCGAGGCCATGGCTGTCAAGATCGTCACGCTGTATCACGACAACGCTGGAACCGACATTCCAACCCATCAAGGAGTCATGCTGGTCTTCGACAAGGAAAACGGTTCGCCGCTGGCCCTTCTGGATGGGCGTCTCATCACCGAGATGCGGACGGCCGCGGGGTCGGCTGCGGCCGCTCGCAAGCTGGCCGTGCCGGTTCCAGAGGTCGTCACCATTCTCGGCAATGGAGTCCAGGCCCGGGCTCACGCCGATGCTTTGGCGGTTGTAAGAGGTTGGCGAGAGCTTCGGCTGTGGGCGCGGGATCCCAAACGGGGTCAGGAACTTGCCGACGAGATCGGTGCGGTGCTGTTCACCGATGCCGAGACAGCAGTCCGAGACGCAGACATCGTCGCTTGTTGTACGGCAGCAAAAGAGCCGATCCTCGCTGGCACTTGGCTCAAACCAGGAGCGTTCGTGACAGCAGTGGGCTGGAACACAGCCGATGGGCGCGAGCTGGATGATGTGGCGATGGGCAATACGGTGATTGTCGAGTCGGTTGAGGCCGCCCACGATCAGGCCGGCAATGTTCGCGGCTCAGGCTGCGACGTCTTCGCTGAGATCGGCGAAATATATGCGGATGTCAAGACCGTCCCCGAAGGCGCAACTGTCATTTTCGACTCCGTAGGCATCGCAACAATGGATGTTGCGGCAGCGAAGCTCGTGTACGACCTCTGGCGCGCTGCGACATAGTTCCCTGAGCGCATCGACGGAGGAGTGTGCGCTACTCAGTCCAGCCAGATGCTGATTGCTGTCGCGAGGCGTTGGGAGGCTTCCGTCAGTTGGTCCGGCGAGGCAGACACGTACGAGAGGCGAAGATGGGCAGGCCTGGGTGTGTCGACCGCGAATGCAGACCCTGGCACGAACGACACGCCGTGGTCGATCGCGATTGGGAGCAGGTCGGCGGTTGTCGAGCCTGGCGGCAAATCCCGGTGCAGTTCCGCCCACAGGAACATTCCGCCGTCAGGTGGCGTGAAGGTCAAGGTGTCGCCCAGGTTGGTGGCCAGGCCGGCCATCAGTGCGTCACGCTGCAACTGGTACCAGGGGGCGAGCGAAGCTCGATGTTTTGGGAACCAGTCGGCGTCCCCGACCAGCCTGGCGGCGATGTGTTGGGTGAGCGTGGAGGTGTGGAGGTCGGCGGCTTGTTTGGCGATCGCCAGGGCCTCGATCAGCCGGGCCGGTCCGATTGTCCAGGCGACCCGCAGGCCTGGGGCGAGGATCTTGGAGACGGTCCGCACCCTGATCACCCGATCGCTGATCGACGCCATCGAGGGCAGATGCTCACCGCTGAACCGCAGCGCACCGTACGGATCGTCTTCGATGATGAGGAATTCGTGCTCCTCTGCGAGGGCGGCAGATCGGAAGAGCGTCGTGTAGGGAAAGAGTGTAGATCTCGGTGGTCGGCGTATCATTAAAAAAAAAAAGACAAGAGAAAGGAGATCGGAAGAGCGTAGTGAGGGA
>CALCCX010000437.1 GCA_937900165.1 uncultured Acidimicrobiia bacterium
TTTTTTTTTTTTTTTTTCAAGCAGAAGACGGCATACGAGATATATCAGTGTGACTGGAGTTCAGACGTGTGCTCTTCCGATCTGGAGGACGGCACTCCCGTCGGACGGTCATTCCGGGAGGCGCCGGACATCGACGGATTGATTGTGCTGGATTCCGGCAGACCAGGGAAGTGGGTGCGGGCTGAGATCGTCGGCAGTTACGGTACCGACCTGTCTGGAGTCGTTCTGGATGAGGGAGGGACACGGTGATCGTTGAGGTCGTCGCAGTGGGGACCGAGATGTTGCTGGGCCAGATCGTCAATTCCAACGCGGCTCATATTGGAGCCAAGTTGGCCGAACGAGGTTTCGATGCCCACTATTCGGTGGTGGTCGGTGACAACCACGAACGGCTGACGGAAACAATTCGGACTGCGATCGATCGGGCAGACGCCGTGATCCTCACCGGGGGCATCGGGCCGACTCCTGACGATCTGACCCGCGAGGCGATCTGCGAAGCGACCGCTAGGGAAATGGCCTTCAACCAGGCCTATGCGACCGAGCTGCGCGAGCGCTGGAAGTCGCTCGGGCGCGATCTGCCAGAGAACAATCTGCGACAGGCCGAATACCCCGAAGGCGGAGAACATCTGCCGAATCCGAAGGGAACGGCCCCAGGGGTTTTCCTCGAACACGAGGACAAGATGATCTTTGCCCTGCCAGGCGTACCGAATGAGATGTACCTGTTATTGGAGGATCATGTGCTGCCTCGACTGGTCGCCAAGGCGGGCGACGAAGCCGCGCTCGTGAACCGAGTGTTGCGCTCTTGGGGCAAGGGAGAATCTGCCGTGGCCGAACAGCTCGACGATCTCTACCACTCGACCACCAACCCCTCGATCGCCTACCTCGCGTCTGGCGCTGAGATCAAGATCCGTCTTTCCGCCAAGGCCGACACTGTCGAAGCCGCCGACCGGCTGATCGCCCCGCTCGAAGCCGAAATTCGTGATCGGCTCGGTTCACTGATCTTCGCGGTCGACGACGAGACCATCGAGTCGGTGTTGCAGGCCATGCTGATCGAGCGAGGTTGGACGGTCGGCGCCGCCGAGTCGATGACCAGCGGTTCGGTGGCCTCTCAGCTCTCAGCAATCCCAGGCGCTTCCGCTGTCTTTCGCGGAGCGGTGATCGCCTACGCCACAGACATCAAGATGGGCCTGCTCGATGTGCCACGCGAGACGATCGACACCTACGGGGTGGTGAGCCCGGAGACCGCCATGGCGATGGCGGACGGGGCGGCAGCGACCCTGGGCGTCGATGTGGCGATCGCGGTGACCGGTTCGGCCGGGCCTGATGCCCAAGAACATCCGGCTGGCACAGTTTGTGTGGCCGTTCGGACCCCGGAGGACACCAGAGCGCGGGTGCTGAGAATGCCAGGCGACCGCGAGCGGGTGCGGGTATACACCACGACCGCCGCCCTCCAACTGGCTCGCCTGGCCATCACCGGAACCTGGTGGCAGTCCTGAGCGAGCGACTGTTCGTCGGAGTGCCGGTCGATGGGGTTGCGGTGTCCGACCTATCTGCCTGGCAGCGCGGTTCCGGCCTTCCTGGCTCGCCGGTTGCCGCCACCAACTTCCATTTCACTTTGCGTTTCCTGGGCGACTGTGACGCCGTTCGGCGCGACCTTCTGGCCCACCAACTCGGCGAGGCCCTGCTCGGTGAGCCGTTCAAGATCACTACCGGAGCGCTGGGCGCCTTCCCGAAACCTTCCAAGGCCGCGGTCATCTGGCTCGACCCGTCTCGTGGTGCTGAGGCCCTCACCGACCTGTTCCACATCGTCGACGAGGCGTGCGAGGACGCCGGATTCGAACTGGAGGATCGCCCCTTCCACCCTCACCTCACGGTCAGCCGCCTCCGCCCAGCCGCCGACGTTCGTGGGTTCGTGGAGGAGACGGAGCCGCCCAAGCTGCGCATCCCGGTCAACGAAATCGTTCTGTTCAAGAGTGTGTTCGCCCGCGGTGGGGCCGTTTACAGGCGCCTGGAGTCGTTCCCAATCGGCTGATTCATGGCTGAGGCGATGCCTCTCGATGTCCCTCGACGTGGGAACCAGGGGGGCCCGTTGTAACGTCTGATCCCACATGGGCTTTTCTCGTGCAGTCGCATTGCTGACGGTTCTCTTCCTGGTCTTGGCAGCCTGTGGCGCCGGAGCGGATACTCTCGGTGCATCCCCGTCTGGCGATGATTTGGGCGCCAGGGCCAGCGGTGATGATTGCTGAGATGTGGCCGGTGTAGCAGCGGCCCTGCAACCCATGATCTCCTACGACTACGAACCGTCCGAGTCACCGACCGCACTTGCCGTTGAAAGCGACGTTGTATTGCGCGCCGGTTCGATCACAGGTCTGTCGATCAACGGCGACTGGTTGGTCCTCGAGCTGGCAGATGTCGACATCCTCCAAGATCAGCGCGATGGTGAAATGTCGGTACCGGCCAAGATCGCGGTCGACACGGGTGGTGCCGGTCTTCGGGGCGAGCTGCCGACCGCGACCGACGTGTCGGGGATCGAGGTTCTGGTATTCGCTCACTCATGGGACGCTGCGCCCGGGGGGCTCGCGGCGGATATCGAGGGGTTGTGGCTGAGTTGCGGGCGCACTGGTCCAGCTGTCTCGGTCATTGTGGAACCGGCCGGAGAGGCGTTGCAGATCGCTTCCCTCGATCATCTACAACGTTCGATCGCTGAGGGCGACACTCCTCCTGGTGAGGTCACCGTTCGAGTCGACTCCGGTGACGGTTGGCGTCTGGTCGACACCGAGCCCGGGATGGGTCAACCTCACGAGGTGGCGATCATGACGACCCAGCGTGCCCTGGACCGGGCCGCCGATGCAAGGTGGTTCAGTACCCGCCCTGACGTCTCCTTTGATTCCGAGGTGGTGATCTCGCTCGCTCCCGCCGTGTCAGGATCATGTCCCGGGCTGGTATTCGATGGGCTCGAGATCAACGTGAACCGGGTCTTCGGCCGTTTCGAACCGGTCCCGGGAACGGGGGGTGGTTGTAGCGATGACGCCAACCCGATTGCATTCACGTTCATAGTCGATCGTGAGACGCTTTCGACCCGGTTCGTGCTCTCGGTCGAAGAGCAGGTCACCTGTGGGGGTTGTGAATTCGCCGAGATCGCAGTCGACCTCGACGATGAAGACACCCTGGAGTCGTTGCTCTGGGGATCTGGGGTTCTCGATATGGTTGTCGGAGGGTCCGCACCCGGTGATGGCCAGTTCAACGTTGTGCGCTGGGACGGCACCGGAGGAGGGTTGCTGTTCTCGGCCGAGGGATGGAGCGAACAACCGGCCTGGTTCCAGAGTTTCGAAGATAGATCGGAAGAGCGTCGTGTAGGGAAAGAGTGTAGATCTCGGTGGTCGCCGGATCATTAAAAAAAAAAACCCCACACCACCACCCCCCCCCCCCCCACCACCGCTCCCCCCTACCAGATTTCATCATCTCACCCACCATCGATCTATCATCTCCCTCCTCCATCCCTATCTTTCTCGATTTATTACACACATGTCGCTTCTCAGTACTC
>CALCCX010000438.1 GCA_937900165.1 uncultured Acidimicrobiia bacterium
AGTCGTAGTCCGCCTACTTTTTGCCACGAGTGGCGAGACAATTCCCGGGATCGTCACATACCGCATCTCTGTCTTCTATTTCGTTATGTTCGCGGCTGTTGCAACCTGGGTCCTGTTGCGAACTCGGTTCGGTTCCTGGACGTTCGCGGTAGGTGGCAACAAGAGCGCAGCCCGCCAGGTCGGAGTCCCTGCGGCCCGAACCAAGACGATCCTGTTCATGGTGGTATCTGGGGCAGCCTGGCTGGGAGGGATGTTGACGGCATTCCGCCTGAATTCGGTGCAGGCGAACGTCGGCGATGGCCAGGAATTCCTGTTCATCATCGCCGCAGTGGTTGGTGGGACCCTGCTCACCGGAGGATACGGGTCGACGGTTGGAGCGGCGATCGGCGCCTTCATCATGGCCATGTCGTTCCAGGGCATCCCGTTCTCGGGATGGAACTCCGACTGGAGATTCCTGTTCCTTGGCGTGATCCTGCTGCTGTCGGTCCTGGTGAACAACTGGGTGCGCAAGAAAGCGGAGGGATCATCATGAGCGGTCCAGCACTTCTCGAACTCGACAACATCTCCAAACACTACGGAAACATCATCGCCCTGACCGGGGTCACGACTTTGGTGAACGCCGGCGAGGTGACGTGTGTGCTCGGCGACAACGGGGCGGGCAAATCGACGTTCATCAAGATCATTGCCGGCGCCCACCGCCAAAGCGGCGGCGTCATGAAAGTAGACGGCGAAGAGGTCATGTTCGATTCACCCCGCGACGCCCTCGGCAAGGGCATCGCCACGGTCTACCAAGATCTCGCGGTTGTTCCTCTCATGTCCGTGTGGCGAAACTTCTTTCTTGGGCAGGAGCCCACCAAGGGATGGGGGCCGTGGCGGCGGGTGGACAGAGACAGGGCCTCGCGGATCGCCAAGGACGAAATGGCCAAAATGGGCATAGACATTCGAGACACCGAACAGGCCGTCGGCACACTGTCAGGCGGTGAGCGCCAATCTGTGGCGATTGCTCGGGCCGCATACTTCGGCGCCAAGGTGCTGATCCTCGACGAGCCGACCTCTGCCCTCGGAGTACGGCAATCAGGCGTGGTCCTGCGCTACATAATCGAGGCCCGCAACCGGGGACTCGGCGTGATCTTCATCACGCACAACCCCAACCACGCATACCCGGTTGGTGACCGCTTCCTGATCCTCAACCGGGGTCGCTCGATGGGCAACTTCGCCAAGGAGGACATCTCGCGAGATGAGCTGATAATGATGATGGCCGGAGGCGCAGAGCTCGAGGCCCTCACCAAAGAACTGGAGGCGGCCTCGAACGGCGACGAAACCATTGCGCAGGTCGCCGAGGAATTCGCAGAAGAACTCGAGGAGCAGGCAAAGAAGCCGGATTGACACGCTCTGCGAAAACGGCAAGGACCCTCTTGGTTGTGGGAATGTTCATTCTTGCTGCTTGCGGCTCGAAGGAGTCATCACCACCGGATATCGCTGCCTCGCTGGTCCGTCTGAGCGGAGTGGTTTGTCGGGCGGACCTCATCGCCGGCGGGGTCTTCATCCACAGCGACCTCGTCCTCACCGCCGCCCATCCGGTGGCCGGATCATTCGACGGCATCTTGGTGGAAACACTCGATGGCAGGGCGGGGACCGGGATCGTCGTCGCTTTTGATCCAGAACGTGACCTGGCGGTATTGAAGGTGGAGGGGCTCAAAGGCGATCGGCTTGAATTCGGGGACGCCACAGTTGCCCAGCGTGGTTCCATCTGGACGGTTGATCGGAACCTTGATCTCCGGCTCGTCGACTACGAGATCGAAGCCCTCATCAACGCAACCGGCGACGACATCTACGGGGAAGGTGAAGTGTCACGCCGCGCTCTTCAACTGGCCGCCGACATAGGGCCCGGGATGTCAGGCTCCCCGGTCGTCAACGAACTGGGCCAAATTCTCGGCATCGCCTTCGCCGAATCACGCAACACGACCACCGCCTATGCTGTGGCTTCGAGTGAAGTCGAGGCATTCCTGAATGAGTCCGATCCGGACACGCCTGTTAGTCCTGGCAGGTGCACTTGAAGCGACGCTGGTCCCGATCCCGGTTGGCACAGGTTCGCGCGTTGACATCACACCGCCCCCAGCAGTAGCTTCGAGGTGGAACGTTCCAAACTGTCCCAACCGTCCTTCAGGTTGGAAAAGGCGGCCATGCAGCAGCAATTGTTCTTACCCAGCGATTCGGCCGGAGCGGCCGATTCTTCGGTCGCAGTTTCTGCAGATTCAGCCGGCTGGGCGTACAGCGGGCTCACTGTGTTCGGTCTCGAGGACGAGCCGAGGGTGATCGCTACAGGCGACAGCGAGATGGCGGTTCTCCCCCTCAGCGGTTCTTGCCGGGTGGAGGTCGACCGCCAAACCTTCGACGTGCAGGGTCGAGACAGCGTGTTCGGGGGGGTCGCCGGGTTTGCATATCTCCCCATCGACACGGAAGCCCGCATCACCGGGCCTGGTGAAATCGCCCTCTGCACGGCCAAGGCGCGCCGCCGGATCGACCCATACGTCGTATCGGCTGCCGACGTTCCGGTGGAAGTACGCGGGGGCGGCTCTGGTACCCGCCAGATCAACAATTTTCTGAGCGCCGACCACTTCGAAGCAGACCGCCTCATCGCGGTCGAGGTGATCACCCCGGAATCGAACTGGTCCTCCTATCCGCCCCACAAACACGACGAGTTCTCAGCGGACGAGGTGGAACTCGAAGAGATTTACTACTTTCGCATCGATGGAGCCGCCGGCACCGGGTTCTTCTCGTGCTACACGCCAGATGGCACCATCAATGAGACTGTGACTGTGCGCGACGGAGACGTGTTCCTGGTTCCCCGTGGATTTCACGGTCCGGCCGCGGCGACGCCTGGCCATCACATGTACTACCTGAACGTGATGGCAGGACCCGCCGATGACCGTTCCTGGAAGGTCTGCGACGACCCGGAGATCGGAAGAGCACACGTCTGAACTCCAGTCACACTGATATATCTCGTATGCCGTCTTCTGCTTGAAAAAAAAAAAAACAAAAAAATAAAATATAATAAAAAAAAAAAAAAAAAACAACTACACACTACAATCTATTCACTAACAAGATATCACAAATAACC
>CALCCX010000439.1 GCA_937900165.1 uncultured Acidimicrobiia bacterium
CGGAACTCGGGGCGACCTTCATTCATCCGTACGAGCATTTGGACGTTATCGCCGGCCAGGGCACTGCGGCAATGGAGTTGCTACTCGATCACCCTGATCTCGATCTGTTGGTGGTCCCGATCGGGGGTGGCGGGTTGATCAGCGGAAGCATCGTCGCGGCATCAGGCATGGCCCCTGGGCTGGTGGTCATAGGTGCCGAGCCCGAGCAGGTAGATGACGCCTACCGATCCCTTCAGAGCGGAATCCATCAGCCGCCGGTCATGCCTCCGTTGTCCATCGCGGATGGCTTGCTTGCTGTTCTCGGCGAAAAAGCCTTCGAAATACTGACCGCGGCCGGCTCCAAGATCGTCACCGTGAGCGAGGACGAGATAGTCGACGCCGCCCTCTTCCACCTCCACCGCATGAAAACCGTCGTCGAACCATCCGGAGCGGTCCCCCTCGCCGCTCTCAACAAGATGGGCAGCGAACTCGTCGGCAAGAAGATCGGCGTGATAGTCAGCGGCGGCAACACCGACTTCGCCTGGGTTCCTCGGTGATTTGACCCAACATCAAAGTTGCGCGCCACCTGTCGCATCGCAAGTGGCTGTGGCTAGGTGAGGGCATCCTCCACAATCACCTCGAAATCCGTTATGACGCTGATGGCAGGCATGCTCGCGCTCAACGAGCCGAACTGGCGGCCGGTCGTAGTTCGTCGAGTCGGAGTTCTGAGACGTCGGCGACCAGATGGAGTCGTCGCCCGGCTGACTTCCGGACGGCTGCAGCCTCCAGCTGGGGCACGGGATTGCCTTCGGTAAAAACGAAACTGATGTTGCCGGTTATCTGATGAGAGAGCGTTTCCATTTGGGCAGCACGAGGGGTGACCACGATTATCTCGAAAGATTGTTCAGCCAGTTCGCCGGCCACGGCTTTGAGGGCATCGAGCGTGATTGTCGGGTCAGGAGGGCACGCAATGGCCACTGTGAGGTCGAACAGAAATGCATCTGCCCGCCGCAGCGATGCTGTCAACATTCGTTTCCGTAGGTCGGCGATTCGGCTCCCGGCTTCCACAGGGTGGCGTTTGTACACCTCGCCCAGGCACGTATGGAACCGAGTGGCTTCGCGAGTTGTGATGTTCGATCGGCCTCCCCGAATGTAGTACTCGAAGGTGATCTGATCGATACGGCGAAACTCGAAGAATGACGAGAGACGTAGCCACATGTCCCAGTCCTCCAGGACCTCGAGAGCGGGGTCGAACGGTCCGCCCACCTCGTCGAAGGCGTAACGAGGGATCATCTGAGCCATCGCCGGGATGTAGTTGTCGACGAGGAGACGGTCGCGATCGAAGGTGGTCGGAACCGGCAGCATCCGGCGGCTCATGATGTTCCCAGAGTCGTCTTCGATCACCTGCAACCCGTCAGTGTATGGGATCACTCTCTCGTCCTTCGCTGCCACCTCGTATAGCGTGGCCAGGTGGTGTGGGAGGTAGAGGTCGTCGTCGGCCAGCAGAGTTGTGAACCTTCCGGTCGCTGCAGCGAGCGCCGAGTTGAGAGCTTGGGTGACGCCGAGGTTGGTTGGATGCGTGATCAGGGATATTTGCAGACGGTCGGCGAAGCCATCGAGGATGGTGCTCGGGTCCGTGCCGGCGTCGTTGGTGATCACAACATCAAAGTCTTGGAAGGTCTGGGTTGTGAGGCTTTCGAGAGCCCTTGGTAGGAGGTGCGACCTGTTGTAGGTCGTCATCAGAACCGAAATAGCGGGTGTGCTCAACTCATCCCCGAATCTGAAGCTCGGAGAAACGTTCGTTGGCGCTCGTTCCGAATCTGGAGATTGCGTCTGCTTCCGGTCTGTCCATCCTGACTTCGAATCCCGAGACCGTTTTCACCTCGATTGGGCCAGAGGGAGATGTCTCCAGCGCCATCCTGGCTGCCGACCAGTCTGAGACCTCGATGATCTCTCCCGCCTGACATATGAGGACAAGATGATCCTCGACACCCTCCAGGCTGGCGGCGGCACCTTCCGCTTGGTGCCAGTCGAGGTTGAAGATCTCAATTCCTACTGCCCGCAGTGCTCCGCCTTCTATCTCGGCGATCGGGTATCCGGCCCTCTCGATGATCCGGACCCTGTCGGCTATGCACAGAGCGCTCTTGGCGGTCGCGGCGGCGCCACGTGGATCTCCGTCTGACAGCACGATGGCTGTCAGCAGCCCAGACGGGTTGGCCGTTCGCCGTCCAAAATGGCGACCTGCCTTGGCCATGAGCGCGCCGTAGTCGAGACCGAGTTTCGAAAAAGTCGCACCGCCGTGGTGCAACACAACGGATGCGTCGGCTACTCGCAGTGTTTGACCACTGGCCAAGACCCTGGCGCTCAGTTCGTCGTCCTCGAAGTTCCCAATACCGAAACCTTCGTCGAAGCCGCCCACCTGCTCGAAAAGTGAGCGTCTGGCGACGAGGCAAAATCCGACCAGGCGGTTGGTCAGCCAGTTCGCGCCCTGCCTGCCTTGAACGAACCGTCGCGCCCAACGCTCGGCGGCGGCCCTGTCCGAGAGTGGCGGGGAGTCTGGGACGGCTTGGAGACCGGAGATTTGGTTCGAACGGGGCCCGACCATGCCAGTTCCCGGAACGTCGAGAGCTTTGAGCATCTCGATCAGCCAACCGTCTGTGAGGATCGTATCGTTGTTCAGCACGCATATGTACTCGCCGCTCGACGCCGCAATCCCCTGGTTGACTGCTGTAGGAAACCCAAGGTTCTCGGCGTTGGTGATGACGACCATGTCATCCATTCCGGCCAGGCCCTGTGGCGTACCATCTGTCGAGCCGTTGTCGACCACGATGATCTCGAGGGGGGCCTCGCGGTACATGTCGAGACTGTCGAGACACTCAGCGGTGTACTCCCAGTTGTTCCAGACTGGGATAACGATTGAAACCGTGCCGGGCAACCGCTCGGCCGGAGCTGAGATCGAGGCGACTGAGGGGGTCGGTTCGGTTGGGCGGCTGATCGCTCTCAGCGACTCGACCGATGAGTCAGCCGAGAGGTGGGCATCTGCCAGGTCGGCCTGAAGGCCGTGATAGTCGATTGCGATGTGGGCGGCCCTTGGCGCCCCACCGACTGCAGCGCCGTGGAATCCGTCGAATGCGTTTGTTCCGAAGTAGAGGACCGAGCTTGGACTGAAGGCCGCGGCCACTGCCGCCATCGGCGCGTCGGAATCGTCGAAAACGTATATGCCTTTCCTACGGAGGGTTCGGCCGTCATATTGTGGGATGGGCCCGTTGCAGACGACGATCAGCGACTCCTGATTGGCTGACTCCACGATGCCATCGAACATGTCCTTGAGGGGTGGGGCGAGTGTGGACGGGCCGGACGCGAGGGCTAGCACCATCGACTCTCCCGAGGCATCGGCGAGCGTTGATCGGGCGTGAGATGGCCGATCGGCCTCTGTACTCTTGGCGAAGTGGCCGCCGAGGAATCGACCAGTCAGGCCGACTTTCAGCTGGTCAGCCGAGCAAATGTACGGCGCCAAGAGGGGCGTGCCTGGTCGGTCTGTAGCCAGCAGGGCGTGCCCGGTGATGCTGCTTCCCGAAGCGAAAGGGCTACCTTCGCCGCTAGCCCCCGCGTGAATAATCAAACCCTTGGATGTCAAAAGGCCGACTCCGGCGGGTTCATCAGCATCTAGCAGTGATCCGACCCAATCGGGCTCAGCAGCCACCGAGGCCGGAACAACCAAGACTCGGCCGACTCCCGCGGCGTCGATCGCGTCGAGCCTGGCAGGGTGGTCGATGGTCTTGAGATTGGTGATTCTCAGGCGACCGGGAATCGAAGCACGCAGCCAGAGCATTGTTTCTGGGCTCGGCGTTCCGATCAGCACAATTCCGATGTCGTGCGCCGAGGCGATCTGGTCTGCGGATTGTGACTCCATCACAACCTCGAGCAGCGCCTCGTCGAGTACCGGTCTGGCGATTGTCAGAGGCCCTGAAGCCGAGGGGCTGTATCCCTCGGCGACCAGATCGGCGACGAGTGACGAGGCCTTGGTGCTTGGTTTGGATGTCGGTTCGCCGATATGGAGGAGGCTGGATCCCGTCTCGGCCGGTTGGTCCCATGCCAGGACGAAGCCGGCTGGATCAATCACGCTCCTTATGCGACGGAGCAGCGGCCGGTCGGTTGACGTCCCGGCGATCACGACATCGAAGCGGCGGTCTTCGCCTTCTGAAAGCGATTCGGTTCTGAGGTCTAGAACGCGGACTCCTCGGGGCAGTTGCTCGCCAATCGCAGCTTCGATGTCGAAATCTCCGACGTCCGACGGTCGGTGGGCGAGGATCTCCGCTAGATCGGCGAAGCCCTTGGCAGCCAGCCGTTCGGCGACAGATGCCGCGGTTTCGGTAGGCATGGCGTCTCGGTGAACCAGCAGATCTTCGAGTAATTCACGATCTGACGCGATAGCGGCTGCCAGAAGGCCCGTCGCTATCGACTCGCCTGACGGGCTGCCGGCTTCGGCCCGCTCCAATGCAAGCCGAGCTGTGGCGCGGGGAGCAAGCCGGCGGGCAGCCGCGGCGACGACCATTCCGCTCATGTCGGCTCGCGCAATTGCCCTGAGAGAATCGACGGGATCGGATGTGGAGGCTGCGGCGGCAACCACGGCGTTCCAGCGAATCGTTTCGGGGTCCCGCAGGTGGGACTCGAGCCGCTCGAGGGCCTCGTGTGCCCGGCCAATCCGGATGAGGGCGCCCGCTGCCAGCGAATCCACGATGACTCGATTGCCCTTGATCTCGAAGATGGGCCTGGGTCCGTCGCCGGTGCCATCGCTGCTGATGTCCGCCACTGTTTCGTAGTCGGCCAATTCGGTTGCTGCGATCGCCAGGGCGGCGGAGGCGAGGTCGTCGTTTGGAACGAGCTCGATCGCGGCCTTGGCGGCTTTGACGGCGCCCGCGTGGTTCCCGGCGTCGATCTGGGCGTTGGCGAGAGCTGCGTAGACATTGGCAAGTCCCGCGCCGGCCAGGTCCCCTTCCAGGGATTCGATAAGCAGCTCGACCTTTAGGTCAGGCTCCGCTGAGCCAAGGCCAAGCGCCCTCGCGTATTCAAAGGCGTGCATGGGTGTTGCCAGCTGTTCGTACTCGAGCTTGGCCATATTGAGGTTTCGCACGTACTTTTCTTTCTCGTCAACGACGTCGTCGAGGTAGCCATAGTGATCGAGTGCAATGGAGTGGGCCTCGACGGTGGTCAGAGAAGAGCCATCATCTTTGATCACCCGTTCGTGGAGAGCACCTTCGAACTTGGTCCCAGTCGTGGAGAAGATACGGTTGGCAAAAAAGGAGCTGGCGATGTCCCCGTTCGTGGTGCGGTTGTGCACCTGGATCGACATGCCATCGACGTCCCCGGCAATGGTCGCCAGAATCCGGCGGAGATATTCGGGGTCCGTCGCCGTGAGGCGCTCGTCTGCGTCGATCCACAATACGAACCAGGCGTCACGGGACTTGTCGAGGGCCTGATTTCGGGCCCAACCGAAATGTTCCTGCCAGTCCACCTCGCCCACGTTCGCTCCGCCCACTCTCGCCAGGGCTACGGTGTCATCCGTCGATCCGGTGTCGATGACCTCGATCCGGTCTACGAACCCTTCGAGCGAGTTCAAGCACGCCTCGATGTTGTCTGATTCATCTCTGACGATCAGATTGGCCACGAGAAGTGGCCGGTCATCAGGTCCTGCTCCTTCAGGGATCGCCTCGATGCACCGCCTGGTGTGATGAGCCACAGCCGAGCCGGCCACCACCGGGATCCCACTGAGACGCACCGCCGGAATATGAATGAGGCGATCTGCTGGACCGGCTAGTTGGGTTCCAGTAGCGACGATGCAGGAGAACCCGATCGATCCAACTATCAGCTTCTCCTTGGTTGAGCCCGAATATTGGTCAAGCTCCCCGGGGTGTTTGGGCCGTTTGAGGTCGACATAGGGCGTTACGCCTGGGTCGTTGCTCCAAGGTACTGCCGGTCGTTTGTGAGCCAAGGCGGCCGCGGTCAAAGTCGCCGCGCCCCGTCGGCTCAGAGTGACGTCATCGTGGATCAAGAGGAACAGATGCTCAGCGCGGCTCTCGGTCACCTGCCGCAGGGCGGCGATTCCCCAGCCTTCGATGGCGGTAGCCTCGCCAGGCAGCTTGGAGAGCAGGGGCACGCTTTGGCGAGTGGCCGCCATCACTTCGACGGTTCCCTCTTCGCCGACGAGTGTTCTGGCGTGCCGGACCGCCGAACCGAGGGCTGAAGCCGGCCCGTAGGCCAGCACCACGACGTGTTCAAGCACCATTCCCCGTTCCGAGCTCTCCATTGGGAGCCTGTCGGCATCTCCTGGCGCCCCCTTAGCCCCAATCCACCGCACGGATTGGCTCCTCGCCCGCCTCGGCCAGCCAAGGCAAGGTTTTCTCACGTTCGGCCCGTCTCACAACCAGTGAAAGCCGAAACAACCCAGAATCTCAATAGCAGCGCGACCCGCCGGGCGACTCGCTTCCCTAAGTCGGTGGATCCAGGCTTAGGAGGCCGTCAATCCTCTCAAGGTGGGCAATGAGCCAGTCGAGAACCAGGCAATGCAGCGCGTGGCGATGGTAGATGTCTCCTTTGGAGTCGAAGAGGAAGACGCAGTCCTGGCGGTGTTGCGTTCTGGGCACATCGCACAGGGTCCGGTCGTTGAGCGCTTGGAGGCGGCCTTCCGTGAATCGATCGGTGTCGACCATGCGGTCGCGGTCAGCTCCGGCACCGCGGCGCTGCGGTTGGCGATCGAGGCGACCGGGATTGGCGAGGGAGATCTAGTTCTCGCTCCGGCGTTCACCTTCGCAGCAACGATCAACGCGATATTCGAGACTGGGGCTTCTGTATTGTTGGCAGACGTCGATCGGCACGGAAACCTCGATGTCGAGCGGTCCGAGGAGTGGCCGCTTGACAGGATATCGGCCATTGTGCCGGTTCATCTCTACGGTCGCCCTGTCGATATGGTTCCTGTCATGGGTTTGGCGCTCCGGCATGGTTGGGTGGTGGTCGAAGACGCCGCCCAGGCCATCGGAGCCTCGTTGAGGGGCCGTTCCGTCGGAACGTTCGGGAGCGGGGCGTTTTCCTTGTACGCCACCAAGAACATTACGACCGGCGAGGGTGGTGTTGTCACCACGGATGACGAGGGTTTGGCTGCCTCATTGCGTCTACTCCGTTCGCAGGGCTCTGCTACCAGATATGAGTACGACTCGGTCGGCTACAACTACAGGCTGACCGACCTTCAGGCGGCCATCGGTCTTCCGCAGATGGCCAGGCTCGATGCGATCACCAGTGCGCGCCTCGCCAACGCGGTTGCCCTGAACGACGGCCTGGCCGACCTCGAGGGTCTACTGACTCCGGACATTGGCCCCGAAATGGTGCACGCCTTCCACCAATACACGGTGCGGATAACGTCAGAAGCGAGATTTTCCAGGGATGAGCTGATTCGTCAGTTGGATGAGGACGGCATCGACAGCACGATCGTCTACCCCCGTCCGCTGCACCGATACCCGATTTACCGAGATCATCCGCGGGTGGCTTCGCTGGCTACCCCCCTTTCCGACGAGTTGGCCTCCCAGGTCCTTTCGCTTCCCGTGCACCCCAACCTCGGGGACAACGATTTGGATCGCATCGTCAGTTCGCTAATGCGCCGATTGGGCTGATCGAATTCTCGATTCCGAACGCGAGTAGGTGGCTGGGAACGATGGATAGCCGTTCTGCTTCGTGATCCAGGTCACCCTTGATCAGTCCAACGAAGTGTTTGAGCTGCATCGCAAGCGGCTCGCCTTCTTGGCGCACGAATGGGATATCGATGACGGTGTCGGCTCTGTAGCCTCCGTCAATCGGGCTCTGTTCGTGGTGGACGTGTCTGTAGACGGTCATGGTCCGGCGCATCAGATCCAGTTCGATCTGTTCGACTGGGGTCGTAACCGTGATCTCTCTGATCTTGCGCTGCGCTGCCCTGCTCGCCGAAAGGGCGGCTATTCCGCCGTCTTCGAGCCGCAAGGAGCAGGCGGCGATTTCGGCCAGTCGGGTGCTGGGAGATACCCAACCGATCGGGTCTGGGCCGGCTGTGGGTTGACTGCCGCTCAATCGAATGGCGAGATCGAGATCGTGGATGAGCAGGTCGTACACCACGCTGATGGCGGCACGAGAGTTGGGAGGCGAGTGGCGGGTGGCGGTGATGTGGAGCGGAGTCGAACCGTCCAGGCGTTTGAGTGTCGCTGAAATCACCGGGTTGAATCGTTCAACGAACCCGCACATGATCGGAACATCTGCGATGGCTGCCTGGGCCACGATTTCGCCGCAGCTTGGCTCGTCCATCGTGAGCGGCTTTTCGATCAGGACCGGTAGTCCGGCTTCGAGCATTGGGAGCGAGACCTCGGCATGACTGAAGCCCGGCGTGGCGATGATGGCGGCGTCGGCGGCCACGGCGGCGCCCGGGTCGGTCGACCACTCGACTCCGTATTCGACAGCGGTTGAGGATGCCCTTGCCTGATCGTTATCGACAATCATTGCAAGAGTGGCGATCTCTGATTCTGCGATCGCCCGAATATGCAGCGACCCCATTGCTCCGGCGCCAACGACGGCGACCCGAGGGCGAGCAGCTCTGAGCACGGCAGACATAGCTGGCCTGTCGACTGTTCAGATCGCCAGCTAAGCCTGGATCCTTTGCACGATTCTCGGCCGAGACGTCCAAGCTTCTCGCGCCAAACCGCTCATGGCCTTGTTGGGTCTGGTTGGTCGCGCATGGCGGTCACTCAACCACAAATTGTTACCTTGCGAGCTTGCCAACCGGCTAGTCGAAACTGCGCGGTATTGTGCGGTCATGCAACCTGTTGTAGTCGACACCAGAGGTCGGCCTGTCCGCGATCTGCGAATCTCGGTGACCGACCGCTGCAATTTTCGGTGTGGCTATTGCATGCCGGCCGAGATTTTCAACCGTGAGTACGAATTCTTGTCTCGGGATCTGTTGCTGTCGTTCGAGGAGATCACGAGGGTGGCGAGGGCCTTCGCTCAGCTCGGCACTTCCAAGATCCGCCTGACCGGAGGTGAACCACTGCTTCGCAAAGGCATCGAAGACCTGGTTGCCTTGTTGGCCGAGATTGGCGATCTGGAACTGACCCTCACCACCAACGGATCGTTATTGGCTCGCAAAGCGGAGGCACTGGCCAAGGCAGGACTTAGATCGGAAGAGCACACGTCTGAACTCCAGTCACACTGATATATCTCGTATGCCGTCTTCTGCTTGAAAAAAAAAAAAACAAAATT
>CALCCX010000440.1 GCA_937900165.1 uncultured Acidimicrobiia bacterium
CGGGCCCCGACATACATGACGAAGATCGCAGACACGAGGAAGTGGACCCCGAACGAGGTGAGAACGAGCGTGAAGTCACTCGCACCGCGGACACGACTGAACGCGATCCGTTCGATCAACAACGCGCTGGCAATCGAGACGACGATGATCAGGGGAGCGACCAGGTACCACGACCAGCCGCTGCTCAAAGCGGCAAAAGCGGCGTAACCGCTGATGGTGATGAGTTCGCCGTGAGCAAAGTTCAGCAGATGCATGACGCCAAAGATCACAGCGACACCCAGGGCGAGCAGAGCGTAGATGCTGCCCCTTCCCAACCCGTCGATCAGGTTCTGGGCCAGCTCGGTCATTCGCCAGGACCTCGGTCAGCCGAACCTCGAACAAAGGTGTCGAAGAGCCCGTCGCGCGCCAGCAGTTCGGCGCCGGTCCCCTCGGCTACCAGGGCACCGCTGCGCAGGACATAGGCCCGGTCGGCTACCTCAAGCATGCGGTTTGCGTTCTGCTCGACCACGAGCATCGTGCAGCCCTGATCTCTCAGGGTCGAGATGAGTTCGAACACCGCGTCGACGAGCACCGGGGCCAGCCCCAACGACGGCTCATCCATCATCAAGAGTCGAGGTTTCGACATCAACGCCCTTGCGATCGCCAACTGTTGAGCCTCTCCACCCGACAGATACCCAGCGGCGGTGTCCCACTTTGTACGAAGGACAGGGAACAGCTCTGCCATCTCGTTGAGCAGCGCAGGTCGCTCCGCGGTCGGAAGGGTGATTCCCCCAACCTTCAGATTCTCGACGACAGTGAGATCAACGAAAATCCTGCGATGCTCCGGGACGAGAGCCAAACCATCTCGCAACATTCGATCGGGCGCACTGCCGGTTACGTCGACGCCATCGAACCGCACTGATCCAGCCGCCGGGCGCAACAGCCCGGCGATGGTCCCGAGCAGCGTCGTCTTGCCCGCCCCATTTGGGCCGATGAGGCCAACAACCTCTCCGGTCCCGACGGACAGGCTCACATCTCGAAGCGCGGAGATCGAGCCGTACTTGGTGGTCAACCCGGTCGTCTCGAGCAACATCTCGGGAGGATTCCCTGGCTCGACCGGGGTTACTTGGTGTCGATCAGGACGTCTTCACCGTCGACGATCTGCTTGATCGGAACCGCCTTGTCGGGGATCCCGTTCGTACCGAGATAGGTGATTTCGCCGCTGAAGCCCTGGAAGCCCACGATCTGGGCGACAGCCTCGCCGATACCGACGGAATCGGTGCACCCACAATCGGCGATGCCTTGGAGGCCGAGCAGCAGCGAGTCGACATAGAGGCCCATGAAGCCACGGCTCTCGAGCTCCTCACCGTCGTTGGCCGCGGCATAGCCGGACAGCAACAGATCGTTGCGGTCACCGGGCTCGATGTTGATGTGGGGAGTATGGACGATCCCCTCGTTGTTGTCCTCGACCTGCACCCCAGTGGCGTCGAGCGCATCGGTGCCGATATAGGTGATGTTGTCGAACCCGGCGCCCTCGAGTTGGCCTCGAAGGGCCGTGACCTGGAAGGCCAGGGCCGCGGAATAGAAGGCCTCGTTGTCCTCGAGAATGCCCGCCAGCTCGGCGACCTGGGCGGAGAAGTCGGTGTCGGCTCCCCATTCGTAGGTCTGTTCGCTGACGATCGTTCCGCCTCCGGCCTCGAATACGTCGACGAACACGTCGGGATTGAATCCGGTGTACGGGCCGGGCTGGGTGAAGACAAACGCCCGGGTGATTCCCTGATCGAGGGCCCATTCGGCCGCCGCGGTCGCTTGACCGGTGTCGTCGAAGGTGACCAGATACGAGTTGTTCTCGATGTCGGCGAGGGTCGGCTCGGTCGACGCCGCCACGAACAGCGGCACGTTGCCCTCGGTGGCCTGAAGGATCGGCAGGGCGAAGTCGGCAAAGGGCGGGCCGATCAGGAACTGGGCGCCACCGTCGAGAAGAGTCTGAGCGGCGACTCCGGCGGTGACCGCGTCACCACCGACGTCCTCCACGGCGACTTCGACGGGCGACCCGTTGACGCCGCCCGCACAATTGATGAGATCGGCAAAGTAGGGAACGAGCTTGGAGCCCGGAATGTCGACGAAGCCGACCACCTCGCTGAAGTCCATCGCCATGCCGACCCTGATCGGATCACCGGTCGGCGCCGGTTCGCAGTTGGCCAGGTCGGCGGCGAGCACCGCATCGATGTCGACGGCAGGCCCCGACGGTGCCGGTGCATCGGGCTGTTCAGCATCGGGCTGTTCAGCATCGGGCTGTTCAGCATCGGGCTGTTCAGTGTCGGGCGGCTCGGCGCCGTCCTCGGCATCATTGCCGCATGCCGCAGCGACGAGACCGAACACGGCAAACAAAGCGATCAGGAACTTGAACTTCATGGTTTCCCCCTCGTGGAATCCCCTACGGGACCGGTGCGGCGCGCAGGCTCGCACACTATTCGTTCGGGAGCAAACGAATGACCCGATTCGGATTTTGTATACAGTATTCAAAATACCACGACAATGGCAGTGGACAAAACCGAAGAGGCGGGACAAGACGGCCCCACGAGCCAACCCCACTCTGGAGGACTGGATCGTTCGGTACCAAACGATTCAAGTCTTTCGTCGTTGGGTGTCTCAGTGGGCGCTCGCGTTGGCGACGACATGGCGTAGGAGTCTGGCGAGATCCTGACGTTCTTGACCGGTAAGTCCTGTTGCCATCTCGGCCTCGAAGGCGTTGAATCGTGGGAAGACGTCCGAGATGGAGGCGGTGCCTGCTGGGGTCAGCGCCACGGTGACGCGACGCCTGTCCGAGTCCATTCGCGTGCGCGTGACGTAGGCACGTTTCTCCAGGGTCGTAAGCATCCCGGTGAGCGTGCCCTTGCTCAGGTCGCATTCCCTTGCAAGCTCTGCGG
>CALCCX010000441.1 GCA_937900165.1 uncultured Acidimicrobiia bacterium
GAGCCTTCGACAAGGCCCGTGAGGCCGAACGGGCTGCGCTTGAAGACCTCGAGGCGTTGGAGGCTCGACTGGCAGGGGTTGCAGACGCCCTTGACCGAATCCAGCGTGGCCAAGGCGCTTCCGAAAGCGAGACCGCCAGGCTCATAGACCGCCGAGCGGTGTTGTTGCAGGGGGGAGAGCACCGTGAGCGCCTGCTCGGCCAGTTGAGGCAGCGCCTATCCGCCCTCGAAGGCGAGGAGGCTGAGCGTCAGGCTCTATGGGAAACGCTCGCCAAGGAGCGTGAAGGCGTGCAGAAAAGGCGAGACGAGGCTCGCAGAGGCAGGGAAGAAGCCGCAGAGATACTCGGCGGGATCGTCGAACGCCGGCGCATGATTGAGCTCCGGCTTCGAGCGATTCGCAAAGAGCTCGCAGATCTCGAGGAGCAGCCGGCCGATCCACTCGAACTGGTCGAGCTGCGAGACATCGAAACGAGGGCGCGAGCCACTCTCGATGCCGTGCGAATCCATATCGAAGCCTTACGAGTGCGCCAAATCAGGCTGAGAGAGGTTGCAGGGGAGGCGGGCAGAGAACTCGAAGCCGCCAGAGCACGAGAAGCCCACCTGCGAGCGACTCTGGACGAGGCAAAGCAAAACCTGGCGAACCTGGCTGTCGAAGAAACCGAAATCAGGCTGCGGCTGGAACGGGTCTGTGAAGACCTCGCTCGTTTCTCGGATGCCACCGAACGTCAGGCCATGGCCGCGGACCGGCCAGAACTTTCCGGAGGGGTCGACCCGACCAGGCGTGCAGATGAGTTGGCGCTAGAGCTCGAGAAAATGGGTCCGATCAATCCGCTGGCTGCCGAGGAGTACTCCAACTTGGACGAACGCCACACTCACATATCGGATCAACTTGGGGATCTCGAGGCGTCTCGCGACGAGGTACGCAAGGTTGTTGCTGCTCTCGATCAGGAGATCGAAGGTCTGTTCATGGTGGCTTTCGCCGAGGTCGGCAAGAACTATCAAGAATTTTTCTCCATCCTGTTCCCAGGTGGAAGTGGTGCGCTCGAGCTCACCGACCCCTCCAAACCACTCGAAACCGGTCTCGAAATCAAGGCCCAGCCCATGGGGAAGAAGGTCAGCAGACTCTCGCTCCTGTCTGGGGGTGAGAGGTCCCTGGCCGCTCTCGCCTTCCTGTTTGCAGTGTTCAAGGCCCGACCATCACCGTTCTATATCCTGGATGAGGTGGAAGCCGCGCTGGACGATGCGAACCTCCGGCGATTCCTCCGGCTCGTTGATGAATTCAGGGGCAGTGCCCAACTCCTGATAGTGACCCATCAGCAGCAGACCATGGAGAGCGCGGACGTTCTGTACGGTGTGACTATGGAGCCGGGTGGATCCTCTCAAGCTCTGACGAAGAGGATGGATGAGGTCAAACTCGAGGTCTGATCGTCTTCCGCTAGGCGATGCGGTCATCCTGCTCGTATGATTCCTGGCCCTCGAAGGTTGGAGCCTGCACGATGAACCCTTGGGTTGCCTTGGCGGTTGCCATTGTGGTGCTTGTCATTGCGATAGGTGTCGGTGTCGCGATTCGACGTGGTGGAAAACGGTCCAGGCCCGCCCGTTTGGAAGCTGGGACGACTCCGAAGATCCCGACGGTCGGCAGGTCCCTTGGAGAGCGCCTGGCCAAGAGCCGCGATTCTTTCGGTCAGGCCTTGAGATCAGTCTTTGGGCAGGGGACCCTCAATGCCACGTTCTGGTCGGACCTCGAGGATGCGCTTGTGGCGGCCGATGTGGGCGTGAGTGGCGCCGGCGAGATTGTGGGGGCGGTTCGGTCGTCCGACCCCGCGACCGTCGAAGAAGCCAGAACGGGTTTGCGCCTCGAGTTGTTGAAGGCCTTTGACACGGAATCCCGCCGGCTGAAGCTGGTGGGTGATCCGGCAACGGTGGTGGTCGTTGGGGTGAACGGTGTAGGCAAGACGACGACGATCGCCAAGCTGGCCGCACGCCTCATGGAGGACGGTCGTAGGCCACTGCTTGGCGCGGCGGACACTTTCAGGGCCGCGGCGGACACCCAACTGCAGCTCTGGGCGGAAAAGGTCGGGGTTGACGTGGTGAGCGGTCAAGCAGGCGCTGATCCGGCCTCGGTCGCGTATGACGCCCTTCAGGCGGGTAAAGCCAGGGGTAAGGATGTGGTGATCGTGGACACCGCGGGTCGACTCCAAAACAAATCCAATCTGATGGATGAGCTTGGCAAGATCGTTCGGGTGCTCGGGCGGGACAGCCAGATTGA
>CALCCX010000442.1 GCA_937900165.1 uncultured Acidimicrobiia bacterium
TTTTGATTTTTATTATTTTTTTTTTTTTTCAAGCAGAAGACGGCATACGAGATATATCAGTGTGACTGGAGTTCAGACGTGTGCTCTTCCGATCTTCCAATACTCATCTACCTCATCCCGGACACACACCATCGCTTCTGACTTACTCGCTCGTGGCGTCGAAACAGATGTGATCGGGCAGAAGCTGTTCGAAGAGGCCTCATTCGGGTATTACGAGGTCGTTTCCCTGGTGCTGGGGCGTGCCGTTCTTGAAGCCGACCGTGGATTTGTCTGGTCGATCATGGAGCCGGCTGATCTCGAGGCTGCCGGACTCGAATACCACGAAACCGATGGTCTGATCGATCTCGTTCGGATGGCGAGAGGCACCGAGGTGGCATGTCTGTTGAAGCGGAAGAAGGAAGGCGTGATCAAGGGGAGTCTCAGGTCGCGAGGCCGCGTGGATGTCTCCGCTATTGCGCGATCCTTCGATGGGGGCGGGCACCACAACGCCGCAGGATTCACTTTCGAGGGCACCGCAGACCAAGCGGTCGAGTCTGTCAAGGATCTGCTCGAGTGATAGACGTCGGGTTCGTCGCGGTCGACAAACCGGGAGGCTGGACTTCGCATGATGTGGTCGCCAAGGCGAGGTCACTGTTCAAGATGAAGAAGATCGGCCACGCCGGCACTCTCGATCCGATGGCAACAGGTCTGGTGGTGCTCGGCCTTGGGAGGGCGACCAGGCTGTTGCGTTACGTTCAGTCCCAGCCGAAGACCTATGTGGCCAAAGCGCAGTTTGGGGTGGAGACGGACTCATTGGACGCCGATGGTTCGATCCTGAGCCGCCAACCAATGGAGGTGACTGCCGAAGAGGTAACGGCCGCCATCCCACAGTTCGTTGGTGAGATCTCCCAAGTCCCCCCAATGGTGTCAGCGTTGCAGATCGATGGGCGCCGACTCTACGACCTGGCCAGGGCGGGAACGGAAGTTGAAAGGTCCCCTCGGCCTGTGACCATCCACTCGTTTGAACTCACAGACTTTGCCCCAGGGCCATACCCGGAGGTCAGCTTCGAAGTCACCTGCGGGAGCGGTACCTACGTACGCACGCTTGCGGATGACCTGGCGGCCGCGCTTGGAGGCAGGGCACATCTGACCTCGCTGCGCCGGACTGCCAACGGTGGCTTGTTGGTGGACTCCGCTCACACGCTTGACGCCTTGGAGGCTGCTGCCGAGACAGACGCTCTTGGTCGACACGTTCTTGGCGCGGCCGACGTGCTGGCGAACCTGCCCTCTGTCTCTGTTGATGCAGAAACGGCCGAAAGCGTTTCAAACGGAGTTCCGTTCTCTGGCGCAGTAATACCCGATCCTGCGCAAGGAGGTCCATTTCGAGTCTTGGACCAAGGCCGGCTGGTCGCCGTCTACCGTACGAGCGGCGATATGGCGCGGCCGGAGGTCGTCATCGGATGAAGATATGGCGTGGCGATCCAGAGGTTTGGGGACCATCGCCTTATGCCGGGTCGGCCATAGCGATCGGGGTGTTCGACGGTGTGCACCGCGGACACCAGGCTGTTTTGGCGGACCTGCAGGTACGGGCCGGTGAGCTTGGCCTGGAGAGGGTGGCACTGACGTTTGATGTGCACCCGCTATCGGTAGTGATGCCATCGATGGTGCCCAAACTGCTCACGACTGTCGATCAGCGGATCGAAGTTTTCGAATCGATCGGGATCGACATCGTGGGTGTTCTGCCATTCGAGTTGGTCAGGTCTTCTTCACCCGAAGCCTTCGTCAGCAAGGTTCTGGTTGGAGCCTGCAATGCCACGTTGGTGGTGGTCGGGGCCGGCTTTCGTTACGGAAGAGATCGGTCAGGAGACGTTTCGACGCTGGCCGCGGCGGGCCTCGGCTATGGCTTTGAGGTCGAAGACGTGGATCTGCTCGAAGAGGGCGTCGGACCCATCTCGTCGACCAACATCCGTCGCCTGGTGACCGAAGGGGACGTGTCGGGGGCGGGCGAACTTCTTGGCAGACCGTTCCAAATCCAAGGTGAGGTGATCGAGGGAGACCATCGGGGCAGAACCATCGGATTCCCCACCGCCAATCTTGCCTCTGACCCTCGTCTGGCCATTCCATCCCAAGGAGTGTTCGCTGCGAGAGTTGCGAGGCGGGGCGGGTTGCATGATGCAGTCGTCAACATTGGGACGAGGCCGACCTTCGGGGGCGATCACACAGTCGTCGAAGCCCACCTGCTGAACTTCGATGCTGACCTATACGGCCAGGTCATCTCGATCATGCTGATCGATCGGATCCGAGACGAGATCAAGTTCGACGGCATAGAACAACTGGTGGCCCAGATCCGGGCGGACGTAGAAGCGGCTTCCCTGATCCTGGGGGGTCTGGCGTGAGGCGCGGCCAAACGAATCTCGTTGAAGCGAATTGGACCGGACCGGGAGTCTGTTACACTCCAGGGCACCCCGAAAGTTCCATCCACCTCTTTGGCATGCGATGAAAACCACACAAGAGATTATCACCGAGTACGGCCAGCACGACAGTGACACCGGTTCCCCGGAAGTCCAGGTGGCCCTGCTCAGCGAACGAATCAATCACCTCACGGATCATCTCCGTGAGCACAAACACGATCATCACAGCCGCCGCGGGTTGCTGATGATGGTCGGCCAACGTCGACGTCTATTGAACTACCTAAACCGTAAGGACGTCGGGCGCTACCGCAGCCTCATCGCCAAGTTGGGTCTGCGACGCTGAAGTTTTGAGAAGGTGGCCCTCGGGTCGCCTTCTCTCGTTCTGCCACATGGCAGGACATCCCCTCATCTGGCGCACGAAACGATTCGGCGTGCCATATGAGGGCACAGACCGGCGAGATTCGCCGGTAAACAACCGAGGGGACAGGCAACGGAGCCAGTTGTCAGTTGCCATTGCTTCTTACCAGGAGCCATGACCACTGAGAATTGGCCTCGCCGTCCCCCTTCCAGATAGGAGAGCGCGTGGCAGAGACCACGGTTCGAGGCCTCATAGGTGAAAAAGAGGTCGTAATCAGCGCCGGCACAATGGCCGGACTAGCCAATGGAGCCGTCCGCATTTCGATGGGTGAGACAGAAGCCCTCGTGACGGCCAGCAACAACGCCAAGGCGCGGGAGGGCGCCAACTTCTTCCCTTTGACCATCGATGTCGAAGAGCGCATGTACGCCGCCGGAAAGATTCCCGGATCCTTCTTCCGTCGTGAGGGTCGGGCAACGGAGCGAGCAATTCTCACTGCCCGGCTGATCGACCGGCCCCTGCGGCCCAACTTCACGAAGGGCTACCTGAACGACACCCACATCGTGTCCACGATCCTGGCCGTCGATGGAGAGAATCCGTACGACGTGATGTCGCTCAACGGTGCCTCTGCGGCTTTGAGTATCAGCGACCTTCCGTTTGAGGGTCCGATCGGGGCAGTACGCCTCGCGCTGCTCGATGGCGAGTGGGTTCCGATGCCGACCTTTCAGGAGATCGAGGACAGCGTCTTCGATCTCGTCGTGGCTGGTATGCGCAACGAAGATGGCGACGTCGACATCGTGATGGTCGAGGCCGGATCAACCGACAATGCCATGGAACTCATCGGCGAGGGCGCGCCTGCTTCAAACGAGGAGAGCGTTGCCAAGGGGCTCGAAGAAGCCAAGGCCTACATCGGCCAGCTCGTTGACCTCCAGAACGACCTGAAGGGCCAAGTAGGCAAACCGCTTGCCGAGTATCCGGTCAGCATCGACTACACGGACGACGTGTACTCCAAGGTTGAGGGCTTGGCAGCGTCTTCGATCGGTGAGGTCATTCTGATCACAGATAAGACCGAGAGAGGCAAAGCCGAGAGTGCCGCCAAGGACGCCATGCTCGATGCTTACGGCGAGGCAGAGTCTGACGAATTGTCGATGGCCTCCAAGGCTTTCCGCGCATTGACCAAGAAGGCGATGCGGGCCCGGGTGGTCAGTGAGGGAATCCGCCTGGATGGTCGGGCGGCTGCTGATCTGCGTGAGGTCACCGCCGAAGTGGGTGTCATTGCCAGGGCTCATGGTTCAGATCGGACGATCACACGTCTGAACTCCAGTCACACTGATATATCTCGTATGCCGTCTTCTGCTTGACAA
>CALCCX010000443.1 GCA_937900165.1 uncultured Acidimicrobiia bacterium
GATGAGATGTCTTGTGCTGCCACAGAGTAAGTACGGTGTCAAAAAAGAGAGAAAGAAGATTGTTTTTTTTTTTTTTTCTTTTCTATTTTTTTTTTAATGATACGGCGACCACCGAGATCTACACTCTTTCCCTACACGACGCTCTTCCGATCTCTCATCCCGATTCTCGTAGTCGGTGGCACGATCGCCCTCATCTTGAAGGCTGTCGGCAGACGTCGATCAGATACGGGTGACACCGGTGAATCAGTCAGGCGGTTCTTCCAGTACGCCTTCCTACTTGGCGCCTACCTACTGGTGGCCGTCGGAATCAGCGGGCTCCTCGCCGAGTTCCTCCCCGGTGGAGGAACCGTGATCCGCCGCGACGACAGCGCCCTGGCACTGACGGTGTCCTTCCTCCTGGTCGGCGTACCGGTGCTCTACGGGCTCGCCAGATGGACCAGACGCCAGCTCGATCAACCCGGTGAGAGTGAATCCTTGGGTTGGGCGCTCTTCCTGTCTGCCGCGTCGATCATCTCACTGTTGGTTGCGTCAAGCGCGGCCTTCCAAGTACTCAGCTCGGCGCTTGTCTCCGACTCGCGGTTCTATCGTGCAGATCAACTCGCGATCGCAACAGTCTGGGGCGCAGGCTGGTACGGGCTTTGGCGTCTCGGCGATCGATACGGCGACCCTGCCAAGATGCAGCTCGAACGAATGGCCGGCTCAGCCGTGGGTCTCAGCGGACTCGCTACTGCGCTGTGGTTCCTGATCTCCAGCGCTCTGCTGTCCATGTACGACACCGCCTTCAATGTCCGCATAGTTGACAACGTTGGCGCAACCCTCTGGTACGGGTTCACTGGCATGGCCGTCGGCGGGTTGATCTGGTGGTGGTATTGGCTGCGTCACGCGGTCGGTGCCGAGCGCACTCCTGTTTGGCGCGGCTACGTAGTACTGGTCGGTGTTCTCGGTGGCCTGATCACCGCCGTCGTCGCCGGGTCGGTCGTCCTGTTTACGGTGCTGCAATGGTTCTTCGGCGATCCGCAAGGCTCATCCGCCGCTCGTCATTTCGACATCCTTCCCTGGACAGTCACCCCCATTGCGATCGGACTCGCGGTATGGGCCTACCACCGGGCGACCCTCACCTCCGCAGTCGGCACAACCCGGACCGAGACGATCCGCATCTACGAATACTTGGTCGCCGGGGTCGGGCTGGTCGCGGCCGCAGGCGGCATCACCACCATGCTGGTAGCCCTTTTCCAGGCCCTGTCCCCCGTAGGCATCGCCGGTGACGGAACCTCCAACGTCCTGGTCGCCGCAATCACTTTGCTCATCGTCGGCAGTCCGCTGTGGTGGATGTTCTGGTCGCGGATCCAGCACCACGCCATGTCCGAGCCCGAAAACGAACTGAGCTCCGGCGCCAGGCGAATCTTCCTCTCCCTACTCTTCGGTGTGGGTGGATTCGTCGCTCTCGTGAGCCTGATTGTCATCATATTCATCGGGATCGAGGGCCTTTTCGAAGGCACCACCGGCGAGATTCTGCGGCGCTCCCGGGTCCCGTTCGCGCTGGTCCTGACCATGGGAGTCGTCGCCTGGTACCACTGGCAAGTATTCACCAGCGACCGGTCGAACCGCCCGGAACGGACTGATCGGATCCAACTCCGCGAGGTCGTGTTGATGGGCGGCCACAGCGATCTGGAGCGGGAAATCGCAGTGGCTCTTGACATCTCGGTGCGGGCTTGGCACCGGCTCGACGACCTCCCGACCGGCCCGGTCCACACCGCCACGCTGATTGAGGATCTGAGGCTCATCGAGGCCGAACAGGCATTGGTGATAATCGGAGACGCGACCCACGAAATTGTACCGTTCAAAGAAAGCTGACAGCCACAGCCGATTGCGCTGGTTCAGGTCGGCGCGCAAGTCTGATGTTGCGACGGAGCGCCAAGAGAACGAGGTGGTTGGGGTTAGTCCAACCCACCACCCGCATACTTGCCCGGGTTTTGCCGCCCCCCTCCGGCGCGGAGCGCCTCGTCCCCCCAACCGTACGGCTCCTTCGTCACCGCACGGGGGGACAGATAGTTACAAACATCTCCTCCCCCGCCGAGGAACGAGGCGTGGGGGAGGTGACTGGTCGGCATCCCGCCCGAAGGGGCTCTCGTGCATCTGCCGCAGGCGTGGCAGAATGGCGGCGTGCCCGAAACAGTCATCGAAGAGCTCACCACGCCGACCCTGGACGACGGAGACCACGACCGCTTCGCCCACTACGTGAAGAAATCTGACATCGTCAAAGCGAACGTCGAGGGGATCGAGGTCGTCGCATTGTGCGGGAAGAAGTGGATTCCCAACCGCGACCCCGGCGCCTACCCGGTCTGTCCTTCGTGCAAGGACATCATGAACGCCATCACCGGCAAAGGCTGACTGGTCGACGAGTGAGTGAAGAATTGTTGACAATCGGGGAGGTGGCCGACCGGACCGGGGTCGCCACCTCTGCGTTGCGTTTCTACGAATCCAAGGGGCTCATCACGTCGAGCCGAACCGATGGCAACCAGCGGCGCTTTCAT
>CALCCX010000444.1 GCA_937900165.1 uncultured Acidimicrobiia bacterium
CGAGATGCACACCCTTCCCCCACCCGCCGCTCTTCCGTTCTCTGTTGGAGAGCCGCGAACGAGATCGACCCGGACACGTTCCCGCCGGTCCAGGGTGGGCCGTCGAACTCCTCGAGTTCGGAGATGTTGTCGAGGATCGTCGTTCCTGCTCTTCCGACAACTGCCACAGATCGTCGTTTGCTGTCTGCGGGTGCCACCCACAGCGAGTACTCGATCGTTCCCCACAGGGTCCGCTGACCAGTCAGCGGAACTGGAATACCCTCGGGCCGCTCGGGAGTGACCATTACCGACGTTCGGCCCTCGAGGACTTCGAGGGAATAGTCGCCCCGCTCGAGGGCGGCCTGGCGTCTTCCCCTCATGTAGTTGACCACCTTGCGTTGCGTGAGGGTACGAAGCACGTCCGGGTCCAGATCGAGCAGGTAGACGGTCGTCCCGGTTTCTGTCCGCCGCCTGGAGTCGCGGAAGAGGTCGGCTGTGGCCTTGCCCCTCATCAGGCGGAGCGTCCAGGTCGCGTTGCTGCCGGCGGCTCTCGAGACGATCTCGCACCTCCCGCCGAGCTGTTGGAAAGCCAGCAGGCCAATCGCCTTTTCGCCAAGCGTCGCGTCGTCGCCGGCCTTGATAGATCGGAACAGGTTGCGGGCCACCTCGCGCAGGCGGTCCTGACTCATTCCGCGCCCGGAGTCGTCGATCGAGATCTGCGGGTAGCGGCCCTTGCGGCGAAGCTTGATGCTGATCCGCTCGCCTTGGCGCCCGGCCATTGTGTACTCATCGGCGGCGTTCGATACGAACTCGTTGAGCGCGTCCTTGGGATCTTGGTATGCCTGGCCGGTTATCAGCACCGCCTTGGCCAGACTCCCGATCCGTAAACGCACTTTTTCGGTAGCCATCAGCTCAGGCTATCCACAATTTGTAGGGGTGGCCCGGAACCCATTGCTCACGTGGCCAGGTCGTCGGGTGGCGATACTCACGGATCGCTGGTCCCGTGCTGAGTTCGACCGGATCAGGACCAACATGGCGGGCGACTTCGTGGAAGACAGCATCGAATCAATATCTCATAGACGCTACACCTCACATGTCCTCCGGGACCGGGGGCCCGCCGCCAACTGCATGATCCGCTGAGCGTGTGACAGAATCCGACTCGTTGGTCCTTCTTCAACGGCCCAACGATGCCATCGGATCTTGTGTTGCTGCGCTATGAGCGCTCGTCGAAGGGAACCCAGACCTTCGATGACGGCAGGGTGGAGAAATTCGCCAGCGAATCGGTCCTCGAGGTCGAAATCGACGGTGGCCAAGCCCTCACGATCCCGTTGGGCGATGAGGCAGTATCCAACGCCATCGATCTCGTCTTGGCAGTGCAGCTTCAAGAGGCCAATCAGATCATCACCAATCTCATGTTCGAGACTCCGTTGGCCGACTTGACAATCGAAACTCTCTCAGATCGTCCCCCTCGTACCGGTTTCACCTTTGGAGAAATCGCAGATGCATCCGACTCCGTCATCGGTTTCGGCACATTCGGTAGCGCGTACCTCCTGGTGGCCCAGTCGCGAACCGGAACGTGGTTCTGTGATCAGAGACTCGTCAATGAGGATGGTCCAGATCGCCTCACTTCCGGAGTAGGCGACACGAAGGCCGACGTCGACGATCCAAGCGATTGCGAGAGCAGTAGCGGTCCCGAAGCGTTACGGTTTCCGTAATCCGTTCCCAGCGCCCTGGTCAAGCCGCCCGGTCTATTTGATGAGATCGGTCGGGACGATGCTCACCGTCGTTACGCCGATATCCAGAGTTGCGGGCGTGTCGCCGCTGTGCCTGCCGACCTCCCGGTAGGTGGACTCGTCGAGTTGAACGCCGCGGGCCTCGCAGTGAGGACACGGTGTCGACACCGACTCGAGCAGGCCCTCGCCGATTCGCTTGCGGGTCATTTCGACGAGACCGAGGTCGCTGATCTCGAACGCCTGGGTGCGGGTCTTGTCGCGGGCAAGACTCTCCCTGAACACCCGCATCACCTCATCGCGGTGTTTGCTGACTTCCATGTCGACGAAGTCGATGACGATGATTCCGCCGATGTCTCGCAATCGCAGCTGTTTGGCGATCTCCTCAGCGGCTTCGAGGTTGTTGCGAAACACCGTCTCCTCGAGGCTCGACTTTCCGACGTTCTTGCCCGTGTTGACATCGATGACCGACAACGCCTCGGTGTGCTCGATGATGAGAGAACCGCCCGATGGCAACCACACCTTTCGATCGACAGCCTTCCGGAGCTGCTCCTCGATGTGGTGCCTGTCCA
This sequence comes from uncultured Acidimicrobiia bacterium, assembly GCA_937900165.1. Taxonomy (GTDB): domain Bacteria; phylum Actinomycetota; class Acidimicrobiia; order Spongiisociales; family Spongiisociaceae; genus SZUA-232. The sequence goes on from CALCCX010000444.1 coordinate 2,282, forward strand.
ACACCGGCATCGGCTCAGCCGCCGCGTCATAAAATTCGATTCGGTCAGCCAACGCAGGGGTGACTGTCTCCATGTAACCCTTCACCTGCTCGTACAGCGCCCGGTCGTCGATGACAACACCGCGGTAGTCGCGGGTGAACTCCTCACGAATGACGCGTACTGCGAGATCCGGCTCGCGAAACAGGAGTGTCGGCTTCTTGGTCGATTTCGAGAGCTTCTCGATCTGGTCCCACTGGTCGGTCAACCGCGCAACGTCGCGAGCGATCTCGTCGGCGGTCACGTTCTCGGCGGCCGTGCGAACAATCAACCCGTGTTGGGGCGGTTTGACCTTGTCGAGCAGGTTACGCAGGCGCTTTCGTTCCTTGTCGGGCAGGCGCTTGGAGATTCCGAAGGTGTTCGAGTTCGGGACGAGAACCACAAACCGGCCAGGGAGCGAAACCTCGGTGGTCAGGCGCGCACCCTTGTGGGCGATCGGATTCTTGGTGACCTGACACACGATGCTCTGACGAGGCTTCAGCAGCTGCTCGATTCGCGGACCCTCCTTGCGATTCCGGCGCGGATTGCGGCCCTTGGCCTTCGACTTGGCGGAACCGGCGTCGTCGATGTCATCGCCGTCGAAGGTCACATCCCCGCGATGCAGGACCGCGTTCTTGGGAGTACCGATGTCGACAAAAGCGGCCTCCATACCCGGCAACACATTCTGCACCTTGCCGATGTAGATGTTGCCGTGAATCTGGGCCACGTCGTCGGACGGTCGGCTCACGTAATACTCGATGAGGGAACGGCCCTCGAGGATGGCTATGTGCGTGAGCTCGCCGTGAACATGGACCACCATCTGGTAGCGGCCGATGGGGCGACCCTTGCGCTCCTTGCCGCGTTGGCGCTCCATCTGTCGTTTGTCGAGCTCGACCGGCTGATCGTCGGTTGTCTTGAACTCAACAGGAGTGGTCCGGTTCCGCTGGGACTTCTTCTTCGACTCTGATCGATTGCTGGCCTGCTGCCCAGCCTGGTTCTCAACACCCCCGCCCTTGCCACGACCGCGACCACGACCACCACGACGGCGCCGTTTCGGCGAGTCGCCGGTGCCGGATCCGTCGGCTCGGCGCTGCCCCGCCGAGTGAGAGCGCCGAGCCTCGGTCTGGGTGCCAGGCGCCGGGCGACTGTCACCGATTCGGGGTCGAGCCGGCGGCATGGGCGCTCCGGTACCGGCCGGGGACCCTGAGGCCGGAGGCGATGTTGGTTCAGGTGCCTGGGCGCCGCCCGCAGCAGCGGCCGCTGCGGCATCGTTGGAACCTTGCTGCTCATCGTCTCGGACCCTCTGGCCCCCGGATGTCCTGCGTGTCCGCGTTATCTTCGGCCCAGCGCCTTCGCGAGCCTTCTGACCGGCCTGACTTGCCGGCTTCGTACTGTCGCCTTTCTCGGCCTTCGGACTGTCACTCTTCGTCGAGCTGGGCTTCGACGACGCCTGGTTCGACGATCTCGGCAACGTTCTTGGAGACCCTTGGCTCGGACCGAATGCGTTCGAGCTCGGCCTTCATCAGCGCCCTTCGGTGAGGCTCGTAGCGCTTCCACTGGTTGAAGCTAGAGACGATGCGCGCAGCGACCTGCGGGTTGATCGCATCGAGCTGGAGGATCTGATCGGCGACGAATCGGTACGCAGCGCCGTCCGCCCGGTGGAAGGCAACCGGATTGCCCGCGGCAAAGGCGTAGAGCAGTGAGCGAGCACGATTGGGGTTCGCGAGATTGAAGTCCGGATGCTTCGACAGCGCGACCACGCGCTCGAATGCCGCCGCCGAGCTCGACATGGCCTGCATGCGAAACCACTTGTCCAACACGAGCGGAACGCCCTTCCACCGCTGGTGGAACTCCGCAGTTGCGCGCTCCGTCTCGGGCGATACCAGGTCGACCAGACTCACGAAGGCAGCCTCATAGTCTGTCATGCCTGTCGCGGCGCCCAACTGCCCCCCCGCCATCCCCAGCCTTTCGGGCCCCTCCTGCCCGACCGAGCC
>CALCCX010000445.1 GCA_937900165.1 uncultured Acidimicrobiia bacterium
GCAATGAAATACGTGTGTGATGGAGTGGAAATGTGTCACGAATTGAAATTGTAGTCTGGAGGCAACATAAAACCGATTATATTTTTTGTCTTTTTTTTTTCAAGCAGAAGACGGCATACGAGATATATCAGTGTGACTGGAGTTCAGACGTGTGCTCTTCCGATCTGAGATCATGTCGCCGTCTTCGACCAAGGCTATCGGACCACCGTCTTGAGCCTCTGGCGTTACGTGTCCGACTATGAAACCGTAGGAAGCGCCCGAAAATCGTCCGTCCGTCAACAGAGCAACGTCGGCACCGAGTCCGGCGCCCATGATCGCGGAGGTCGGAGTGAGCATCTCCCGCATGCCAGGCCCACCCTTCGGACCCTCGTAGCGAATCACGATCACAACCCCTGGGCCGATTTCTGCGCGCTCGAGGGCCGCCAGCATCGCCTCCTCGCTGTCGTATACGAGGGCGGGTCCCTCGAATTGCAAGCCTTCTTTGCCGGTGATTTTGGCCACGGCGCCTTCCGGGGCAAGGCTGCCTCGCAGGATCTGGATGTGCCCGGTCTCTTTGATCGGGTCAGACATCGGTTGCACGATCTGCTGTCCATCCGTCAACCCCGGTAGCCCAGCCAGGTTTTCTGCAACCGTCTTGCCCGTGACGGATAGACAATCGCCATCGATCGCGCCACCGTCCAGCAACAATTGCAATACTCCGGGGACGCCGCCAACCGCATGAAGATCTTCCATGACGTAGCGGCCACTTGGCTTCAGATCGGCCAGATATGGGACTCGATCGCTGGTCGCCTGGAAATCGTCGATGGTCAGCTCAACGCCAACCGAATGAGCCATCGCGATCAAGTGGAGCACCGCGTTGGTCGATCCGCCCAGTGCCATGGTGACGGCCATTGCGTTCTCGAACGCGGCCCTCGTCATGATGCTCGAGGGCCGAATGTCGTTCTGCATCAGGTGCAGGATGGCCTCACCAGCAGCCAAGCATTCTTCGATTTTGGCGGGATCGGTAGCCGGCGTAGTGGCCGAGTATGGAAGGCTCATGCCGAGGGCCTCGATGGCCGACGCCATCGTGTTGGCGGTGTACATGCCTCCACAGGCCCCGGCCCCTGGGCACGCGTTGCGCACGATGTCGAGTCGGTCGTCGTCAGTTATCCGATCGGCTATGAACTCGCCGTACGATTGGAAGGCGCTTTCAATGTCGATGGGTTTGCCCGACGTTGACACCCCGGCCCGAATCGTCCCGCCGTAGACCATGATCGAGGGGCGGTCCAGGCGTCCCATGGCGATGATCGTGCCAGGCATATTCTTGTCGCACCCTGGGATCGAAATATTCGCGTCGTACCATTGAGCCCCCATGACAGTTTCGATCGAATCAGCGATCAGGTCCCTCGATTGCAGCGAGTAGCGCATGCCCTCGGTGCCCATCGAGATCGCGTCTGAGACTCCAATCGTGTTGAAGCGCATCCCGATCAGCCCAGCTGCCTCAACACCTTCCTTGACCTTGGCCGCCAGATCGTTGAGGTGCATGTTGCAGGAGTTGCCCTCAAACCACATCGATGCGATGCCGACCTGTGCCTTGTGCATGTCGTTCGGAGTCAGGCCGGTCGCATACAGCATTGCCTGCGAACCGCCTTGTGATGCTCGTTGGGTCAAGCGGGCGCTATATCGATTGAGTTCTTCAGCCATGCTCGAATCATAGGGTGGTGTCCAAAGACCTACCGTTAGCCCTGACCGCAAAGCACGATTTGGAGCCGATTGACAGTACGCTTGGCTGATGGCGGCTCCGCTCGTTTGCTCTTCGTGTCAGGCCTCGAATCCACCACGCGCAAAGTGGTGCAGCTTGTGCTTCGAACCCTTCGCCGCCCCTGAACCCAAACCGGCGGAGACGATCGAGGAACCACCCAGGAGCGTAGAAGAGGTCGGCCAAGTGGTAGAAACGCCTGCCGCCCGCGTGAGCCATGGTGGCCCGCCTCCACCGCCGCGCAGGGCGCCAGGACCACCTCCACCACCAACTCCAGGAGTCGCCGAACCTCCCCATGAGGTAGCTGACCCGACGCCGTCTGGAGCCACCTGGACTTGTAAATTCTGCGATACCGTTGTACCCGTCGAGGAAACGGAATGCCCGGCTTGCCACCAGTCTGTATATGACAGTTTTGGGGGCGGCGACGACAGGATCAAGGTCGAACCCAAGGTAGCCCTTTCCTGGTCTGCCATTCCCGGCGGTGGTCATTTCAAGGTAGGTCAGGGGGTTCTCGGGTTGACGATCGGGATTCTGTCAGTCGTGTCTCTGGTATTTGGGACCGTCCTTGTCATCTCGCGACGCATACCGTGGGGGGCCGCCCAGCTCTTCATCGGGATCTTGTTGTGGGGCATCGCTGCCCACGATGCCTATCGGTATGCCGAAGGCGACACAGGCCAGGTGATGCTGCGGCCGAGGATTCTCTCGATGGTCGCCGGTTTGTGGTTCGTCATCCTCATTGCCGCAGCGATTTCCGCCCAGGGGGCGATCCCTCAGTGACTTGGGTATACGCCGGGTCGTTGTTGGTTGGCTTCGTCGCCCTGCTGATCTGGCTGGTCTTGTCTGGCATATCCGAACGGGCAGTTGCAGGGAAGGGTCTGATCTGGCAACGCGTGATAGGCGCCGTCACTGCATTCGGGATCGCCGGTATGTCTGCGACCTTCGGCGGATGGCCGGCGCTGCTGGCGGCTGGCGGAGCGGCCATGGCCGCGGCCGGCGCCGCGCTCTACGTTGGCGCGGTCGGCGTGGAGTGATGTTGCTTCTTTCAGATATCCATGGAGCTTTCGGCGCTCTAGCAGCGGTGGCCAAACGCGGTGAAACTCTGCTGATCCTGGGAGACTTCCTCAATTTCTTGGACTATCGCACTCTGGAGGGCATGGTCACCGATGAACTCGGGATCGAGTTCGCAGCCGACATTGCCGAGTTCCGTCGAACGGGGGATTACACCGCTGCGAGGCATGCTTGGGGTTCTGCATTCGAAGCTTCCGAGCTGGATCTGCGCGAGGCATTCTTGGTCCGAGCTCGCGCCCAGTACGTTGCTGCAGCGAGCGCTCTGGAAGGAGCCAAAGGATACGCCACATACGGCAATGTCGACCTGCCTGAATTACTCGCCGAGCACCTTCCGCCCGGGGTGGCATTCATGGATGCGGCGGTTGTCGAAATCGAAGGTCTTTCGGTCGGGTTCGTCGGTGGTGCAACCGTGAGCGCATTCATGGGCGGCAAGCGGGTCACTGAGGATGAGATGGCTGAACGCCTGGCTCTGATCGGAGATGTTGATGTGCTTTGCACCCATGTGCCCCCGGCCGTCAGGCCATTGCGCACCGACGTCGTGACCGGTCGTCAAGAGAGGGCCTCGGTCGCGATCGCCGACTACCTCAGCGACCATCGGCCTGCCTTCCACTACTTCGGAGACGTGCACCAACCCCAGGCGATCGAGTGGAGGGTTGGCGATACGTTGTGTCGCAACGTCGGCTACTTCCGAGCTACCGGCCGTCCCGTCCGGCACGAATGAGTTTTTGGTTCCTCATAGTCGCGGTCAGTAGGCCTGAGGGACGAATGTTTGCTCGTGCATCGGGGGACGAACGTAGGCGAGATCTTCCCGGTCGGGCAGCTCAACAGGGTCAGGCAGTATGTCTGCGTAGTTGAACTGCGACAAGATGTGGTTGATGCAGTTCAACCGGGCGTTGCGTTTGTCATCCGAAGGCACCACATACCACGGAGATTGTTTGATGTCCGTGTACTGGAAAGTCGTGTCCTTGGCCATGGAGTACTTGACGTAGAGTCGATGCTCTTCGAGGTCCATGTCCGAGAGCTTCCAACGTTTGAGTGGCTCCTCGTTGCGGGATTCGAAGCGCTCTCGTTGCTCGTCCCAGCTCACCGAGAACCAATATTTGAGCAGTTTGACCCCTGACCGTACGAGCATCCTCTCGAACTCTGGACAACTGCGAAGAAATTCCTGATGTTGCTCTGGGGTGCAAAAATCCATGACCCACTCGACGTTCGAGCGGTTGTACCAACTCCTGTCGAACAGGACGATTTCCCCTGCGCCTGGGAGGTGTTGAACATACCGTTGAAAATACCACTGGGTCTGTTCGCGTTCGGTTGGCTTCGGCAGCGCGACGAGTTTCACGATGCGAGGGCTGGTCCGCTCGGTCAGGCGCTTGATCACGCCCCCCTTGCCGGCAGAACCCCTGCCTTCAAAAATAATCAGGACCTTCAGACCCTTCTCCTGGACCCAATATTGGAGCTTGACCAGCTCCTCTTGCATCCTGGCCAGTTCTTCTTCATAGAACCCTTTCCCCAGACGGCCGGACTTGGTGTAGTTCTCTACGCCTGCCGGGTGTTCTGTGCTTTCGCCCATGGCATCGTCTGCCCCGAAGGGGAGTTCGGCGCCTTTGCCCGTTCTTACGACGTTGTCTGCCACCAGAGTCCTCGATTCCCGTTTGATCTCTCGCGAGAACCACGGTAGGGGGATAGCGCTGAGACTGACGAGCGAAGTTGGAGTAAGACCATCCGGTCGTTGACTTGGTCGTCTGCAACCGGCATGCGGACGCCGATTCTGGGGCTGGGCGACCCTTGCTACGCTTGGCCAGGACCAGGCCAGGACATCGGAGCGTTACTTGGCGGACAGCACCGTACAAAGCATTGAGATCGCCGCCACCCCTGAGGAGATTTTCGCAGTCGCCGCTGCAGTTGAGGCCTACCCAGAGTGGGCTGACGGTGTGAAAGAAGTCGAGGTCTTGGCGACCGACGACGATGGCCGAGCCTCCGAAGCCAGCATGGTCATCGATGCGATGGTTCGGGTGATCTCCTACACCCTCGACTACACCTACGACTATCCCAACACGATCAGTTGGGTGGCCAGGCCGAGCGACGACATCCGTGAACTCGAGGGATCGTACGAGTTCAGTTCCCTCGACGACGGCGGCAAGATCGGAAGAGCACACGTCTGAACTCCAGTCAC
>CALCCX010000446.1 GCA_937900165.1 uncultured Acidimicrobiia bacterium
AGATGCTCCGCAACCACGGGGTGGTGGGCAAGTTCGTCGAGTTCTTCGGACCGGGCCTGGCCGACATGCCGCTGGCCAACCGGGCGACGATCGCCAACATGGCGCCCGAATATGGGGCGACCTGCGGGTTCTTTCCCGTCGATGATCAGACACTCACCTACCTGCGCCTGAGCGGCCGCAGCGAAGAGCTCATCGAAACGATCGACCAGTACTACAAGGCGCAGGGACTCTGGCGAGACGACGCCCGAGAGATCGTGTACTCGTCAAGTCTCGAGCTCGACATGTCCACCGTTGAGGCGGCTTTGGCAGGGCCCAAACGCCCCCAGGACCGCATCGTATTGTCAGACATGAAGGATCAGTGGCGTCGCGACCTCACTACGACCTTCGAGGGACACGGCAATCCAGACGGCGTACCAGATGTGGTTTTTGATGGCGAGAGTTTCACACTGTTGGACGGAGCCGTCACCATCGCGGCCATCACAAGTTGCACCAACACTTCGAACCCCGACGTGATGGTTGGCGCCGGCCTGGTGGCCCGCAATGCGAGGCAGGCAGGTTTGACCCGCAAACCGTGGGTCAAGACCTCGCTCGCTCCAGGATCAAAGGTGGTGACCGAGTATCTCGATGCTGCCGGACTGAGCGAAGATCTAGAATCTGTTGGTTTCTATCTTGTCGGGTACGGCTGCACCACCTGCATCGGGAATTCCGGCCCGCTGCCAACTTCGATCTCGGAGGCGATCAACGCCAACGACCTCGTAGTGGCCTCCGTGCTTTCTGGAAACCGGAATTTCGAAGGTCGGATCTCGTCGGATGTCAGGGCCAACTACCTGGCCTCTCCCCTGCTGGTGGTCGCGTACGCCCTGGCGGGAACGGTCGACATCGACCTGACAACCGAAGCGATCGGACAGGATCCAAGCGGCGCGGACATTTTCCTGTCCGACATATGGCCATCACAATCAGAGATCGACGAGATCGTTTCCGCGTCGATCCACCCGGCCCAGTTCACCGAGCAATACGCGAGTGTGTTCACCGGCTCAACGCAATGGCAGGCGATCTCCACAACGGAATCCGATCTGTATGAATGGAACTCGGACAGTACCTACATCCGAGAACCCCCCTTCTTCGCCGGGCTGACATCCGAACCCGGAGTGATCGAGCCGATATCCGGCGCAAGGGTGTTGGCCAAGTTGGGTGACTCCGTGACGACGGATCACATCAGCCCGGCTGGAGCCATCGCGGCTGATTCTCCCGCCGGCAGGTACCTCATCGAAAACGGGGTACCCAGATTGGCATTCAACAGCTATGGCTCGCGGCGAGGCAACGATCAGGTGATGACCCGCGGAACGTTCGCCAACGGGCGGGTCCAGAACCAATTGGCCCCTGGGACAGAAGGTGGCTGGACCACCGACTTCACGGACGGTCAGGTCAAGAGCATCTACGAAGCAGCGCTCAATTACCAGGCGGCCGAGATCCCTACAGTCGTCTTGGGCGGCACAGACTATGGCATGGGGTCTAGTCGTGACTGGGCTGCCAAGGGCTCGTTCCTGCTGGGCGTCAAGGTGGTGATCACCAAGAGTTTCGAGCGCATCCACCGATCCAATCTGATCGGAATGGGTGTCCTGCCCCTCGAGTTCACAGACGGCCAGGACGCAGACGCACTCGGCCTGGATGGCTCCGAGACCTTTTCGATAGCTGTCGACGACAGCCTCAATGCTCGCCAAGAGGTTCAGGTCAACGCCCTGCACGACAACGGCACCGGAACCACGTTCACAACCATCTGCCGGATCGATACTCCGGTCGAAGTCGAGTACTACCGCAACGGCGGAATCCTCCACACTGTGTTGAAAGACATGGCCAAGACCTGACCACAGACGCCTTCCGACCCGTCACCGCCGGCCCGAACGGCGAATAGCGGATAGGGGGGAGCGCGGTTGGCGAACCCTGGGTAGTTCCCAGGGTTCCCTGGGTCGCTATAGCGACCGTTTCGGCCCCAGGTTCGCCCTAGTGTCCCCAAGAAACTCGAAGAGCTGATGAGCTCAGCCCGTCAACGCACCCTTCAAACGAACCCGAGCCGGTTAGCGTGGCCCGAGATGCGAATCTACCTATCCCCTCCAGACGTCTCGGACGCCGAGCGCGAGGCGCTCGTGCGCGGATTCGACAGCGGATGGATCGCGCCACTGGGACCTGAGGTTTCTGCCTTCGAGTCAGAGCTGGCCGAGACAGCTGGACGATCCAGGTGTGTTGCCCTGTCCTCTGGCACCGCTGCCCTGCACCTCGCATTGCTCAACGCAGGAGTAGGACCCGGCGACCGGGTCCTCACCCAATCGCTTACTTTTTCAGCCTCGGCCAACGCAGTCATGTATACGGGAGCCGAACCGACCTTCGTTGATTCCGAGGCCAGTAGCTGGAACATGGACCCTGATCTGCTCGCCGACGCGTTGGCCTCGAAGGACAACACTTACAAGGCGGTCATGACCGTCGATCTGTACGGTCAATGTGCCGACTACGAACGCATCGAAGCGATTTGTGCCGAACATGGCATCACCCTCATCGAGGATGCCGCCGAGGCGCTCGGCGCGACCTATCGAGGCAGGCCAGGCGGTAGTTTCGGCGACACCGCCGCGCTTTCGTTCAACGGCAACAAGATCATCACCACCAGCGGAGGCGGCGCGCTCGTAACCGACAGCGACGCTGCAGCCGACAAGGCACTGTTTTGGTCAACCCAGGCCCGGGACGACGCACCCCACTACCAACATTCAGAGCTCGGTTTCAATTACCGCATGTCGAATCTGCTGGCAGCGCTCGGACGGGCCCAATTAATCGGTCTGGAGGCCAAGGTCGATCGGCGCCGCGACCACAACAAATTCTATCGTGCAGCCCTCGGCGACCTGCCTGGCTTCGAGTTCATGCCGGAAATCGAGGGAGGGCGCTCGACCTTTTGGTTGACTGCTCTGACCATCGACCCAGATCTGGCCGGAGTCGATCGAGAAACCGTCAGGCTCGCCTTGGTGGAGCGAGAGATCGAGGCCCGCCCGCTCTGGAAACCGATGCACCTCCAACCGTTCTACTCGTCGAACAAGATGATCGGAGGGGGCCTATCAGACCGGCTGTTCGACCACGGCCTGTGCCTGCCGTCCGGTTCCACGCTCGCCAATCAAGAACGTGAAGAGATCGTCGGCATCGTGCGCGCCGCGGTTGCCGCTGCCTGAGCCCTCCCTGGACGCCCTCCCTGGACAATTGAACCCTCGCGCCTGACGCGAGGGTTCAACTATTCGTTGTCCAGTTCGGCTCTCTTCAGCTAGGCCACTCGTTCAGCTGGATAACCGAAAACGTTGCACCCTGAGGGTCTTTGATGGTGGCCATTGGCCCCTGCGGAGTATCCATTGGCCCCATCACTACCTTGCCGCCCAGCTCCGTCGCCAGAGCGGAAGAGCGCCGTGTAGGGAAAGAGTGTAGATCTCGGTGGTCGCCGTCACATTAAAAAAAAAAACACACCAAACAAAAAACAAAAATTTCATATCAAAAGTACTTCGGTTCACGACTTCTTTTAGGTGTTGCTTGTC